>NZ_JAWPOH010000084.1:0-11113 GCF_037671525.1 Methylobacter svalbardensis | reverse complement strand
CAGTTTTTGTACAATTGAATTCGAAAAGCTTAGCGTTATGATTTTAAGTGCTCCTTTAAGTTTTTTCAGTAGAAATAAGTATATCTTCAAAGGAGTTTTTTACTGTTTTGGAAATTAATTTTCTGGAAGTCTATAGCACCCGAATGTCTATGGTTGCCAGGCCTTGCTTCAGCTTGTCGGTTATCTGTCTATCAGCGTGGCTGGGCGTACAGATGCCAGACGGATGGTTATGCGCAAAGATAACCGCATTGGCGTTGCATTGGAGCGCTCGTTTGACCACTTCCCGTGGATAAACCGATGCGCCGTCGATCGTTCCGCTGAACATCCTGGCATCGAGTAGGAGCCGGTGTTGGTTGTCCAAAAACAATACGTGAAAGTGTTCACGTTCCTCCAGAGCGAGAGAAATCACCAGGTAGTTTTTTACCAGCTCAGGGGCTGTGAATGCGTCCAAGGTAGGGTACAAATCTTTACTTTTAAGCTCTGTTAAAACCGCCTGTAAAGCCTTAGCAAGCGTAGCGTTGAGGTCTGGAATTGCCCTGGCCTTATAAGGTATAGGTGGTTCGTTGTTTATTTTATTACTCTTGGTCATAGCGGTAGCTCCGATAAGGTTAATGAGCCCCTGGTCTGAGGCGGCTCAGGTTAAGTTGAAACGGTAGGGGGATTTATTGGTCTGTCTATGTCTGACTAAATGGGGGAAATGGCTAGGGGTCTTGGCACCTATGCTGCGCTCTTGATAATTCCCGTGACGTTGTGCCGATTTAATGTGCTAAATCAATACTCAGAAGGAAGCAACAGCACCCCGTCGACCAGCCATAACGCCCACTCACCTTCCGGGAAATCAGTAAACGGGATGTTTTTGTGCAGATATTCGTTATTATTTCCATCCTGAACACTGAGCATCATTGAGCGCACTTCAACCGTTAGTTTTATGGCCACGAAGCTATCCCATTCGCCAGATTTCTGCTTCGGGAAGAACTCGGTGCCAATAATATCTAGCAACCAATAAGCGCCGACTGTGGTAGCCAGATATTTGATGCCGTCGGTATAGTTCATTTCTTGATACAAGGGGTTGTAGTAATAGTGCTCAGTGCCGGTGAATTGCCCAAGTTCGGCTTTAAATTTCGCTAATTCAAGCATTGTCGTGCTCCTGTGAAGTTGGCAAGAAACCACGCCCGAACAGGACGCAGGTTCCCGCACGGTTAAATGTGGCTAAAATTCTGACTACTTAGTTTTCCAGTGATTGTTTATCCAAGGCTTCAAGCGCCAGAGGAATCAATTGATCCAAGTCTTCCCAGTCAACCGATTCTCCAGACGTTTCGCCGCGTTGATAAGCTTCAATTAACCCTCTGCAAACCCGAAATGCAGCCTGTTCTTTCTTAAATTGCCGTACCGAATGATCGGGTTCAGGATAGTGTTCGACGGCTTCACATTCCCAAGCCATACGCTCATCCCCAGATTCATAGTAATCATCGGACAATAACGGCATAGTTTCGGTATCATCCCAGATTAAAGCTTCATTGAACGCCTGCTCGGCAAGCTGTTGTGCCTCAGCCTGATCTTGGGCTGTAATGCCCACTGAGACCCGGTGGACGTAATCAAGCTCATACGAGACGATGAATTTTTTGTTCATGGTGAACTCCTAGTATTTGGCAACATAAAACCACGCCCGGACAGGACGCGGGTTCTTGTCGGGTTAAGATTCAAGCAGATCGCTTTCATAAGGATCAATCTCTTTATTGCAGTTCGGGCATTTGTCATTACAGGCGCAATCCCATTCGTCATACCAATTCTGATGACAGTAAGGACAGCAATAATGATTCAAATAGCGCACTGTGGGTGGTTCAGTAGCCGAATGGCTAACGTCATTTACTGATACGAATGACATACAGAGTTCCTCCAAAAATTGCAGAACATCAACTTGCCATCAGCACCGTCTTTGACAACTCAAATAACTGGCTACGCAGTCCTCTGAAATCGTTAATGGCAATGGCTCTAGGAAACAAATGACTGACATCAATCCCTAATCCAATACCCACGGTTTCAATACCGCTATCCCGGCAACGCTGCAATATCTCCAGCGTTGTCAATGGATCGTTAGGCTGACCATCGGTCATGACCATTAACACCTTGCGAGGTTCCCGGCAACGCAGTAGAGACGCGGCACCAAACCAGATCGCCTCAGTCATCGGCGTACTGTCCAGTGCCTGTAACGAAAAGCCACCGACCTTGGAGCGAACCCGTTCGCCATGTTCCAAAACACGAAATACCGACTCGTCATCAATGCCCGGAAACGCGGTAATGCCAGGGTTGACACCGGGTATGCCTTCAAACGCCAAGGCCAACGCCAGAGTGGCTTCTAAAGCGATAGTCAGACGTGATTCCCATGACTGACTGTGGGTGTTGAGTACCTGATAGCTCATGCTTTCAGATTTATCCAAGAGCAGATGAATCGCCGTGTTCGGCGATGATTTGACAGAACCACGGGCAAACACACGACCATCCCCCAAAGCCAATTGTGGGAGTCTGCGACCGATAACCCGATGTCCAAGGCAAGACTGATGCGTCCGGCTCATGTTTTGCGCTTGTACCAAACCTTGTAAGGCCGCACGGATCTTTACCGATTCGCTTTGTACCTTATGGAGCAAGCGCAGACCGGCCGCTTCATTACCGACTTGCCTCAGACCAATAGGCATCACCGACTCAGCGACATTGCGCTCATCCAGGGTCAACTCGGCTTTGACGGCTTCAAACACATCCTGGTCGAGCTCAGTGTCCGAAACAGACTGAAGGGCTTCCTGTAATGGCTGGAAGTCCATCGACTCATTCTCCTCAGTCGAACCCTGACTAACCGATTGTTTACTCTGTTGATCGTCCAACTCAGAACCCGTAGCAGAATTTGATCCAGCGTCATCTGCATCACCAGGCTCAAGCGAGTCTGGTGATGAGGCTGTATCTGAGTCATCAGAACTATCCGGACTTTGATCTTCTTGTTCTTCATGCGAATCACCCTGACCGGCATTAGAATCCGCATCTGCGTCAGAATCAGCCTGAGTCACTGAGTTTTGCTGTTGCTGAGTCTGTTGTTCACATTCCTGCTCGATCATAGTCAAAATGCGATCTGCCAAATGCAGACAATCCATTTCAGACTTCAGCTCCTCTGGGACTTCCGATAACAAGCCTTTAAGGCGTATTACCGCACCGGCAGGGAAATGGGTTTTAAGCGCTTGCTCACTGAGCTCGACCAACGAAGTTAATGCCGTTTGACCCAGCACCCCTGCCCTAAGGCTTTTCAACACGTAGCCATAAAGTACATTAGCCGGATGATCTTCAGCCGTAGCGGCCTTAAAACCACCTGATGCAATCATTTTTTCAACCACCGTTCTCAGTGTCAGTCGGGTACCAGGAAAATCCTTGGCCAATTCATGCTCGATACGGACATCTTCTATTGCCCCACACAAGCGCCGCCGCAGCACCGATGTACCAAAATCGATACTGAAATCGGAATAGCGGATATGCGCAGCTTCGTGGGCTAATAAACCCCAGGCATAATCCTTATAATCAGGATCACTGCCGTTATACGCAGGCAATTGTATTGACTTGCCATTGGTGTAAGCTTGATCACCACCGATCTGTACCTTGATGCCAAACCGATTACCAATAGCGGCTGCCACAATGGGAAAGGCGTTTTGTAGTGTGTTATTTTTCATGACTTGTTCCTAAAAAAGTGAAGAGACTTAGCCATACCCCCCAAAGAGGCGATGGCTTACTTGCCCCCTTGGGTTGTTACTGGTCAAAACCAGCGGTCGGTATCAGACCCGGTCTTATCGTCCTCATCATCTTCAGTTGTTACAATTTCAAGGTCGCACTCATCCGATTCAAGCTCCTCCTCAAAAATACCAGCAAACAACTCTGAAAATTGATCGTTATACTCAGTGGAAACGATTGTTTCTGGTTGTAATACAGGCAATGCCAACACAACCGCAGACGCATCATCAACACTCTCATCCGGCTCAATAGCCAGGCTGTGATCAGCCAACAATCCTGCACCATGTCGTTTAGTTTTATCCGGATCGGCTAACAACATGGCTGTGGCGAATATCTCTTGCAAAATAATGCCTTCAATAGCGCCTTTGGTAGGGATTCGACTCAACAGGTCATCAATAGTGCTCACCACCGGCGCTACCCGATAATCCAAAAAGCCCAGACCATCCAGTTTGTCGCGCATACGCTTAATAGGCCTAACCACATTGCGGGTAACTTGCTCCTTACCGATCAGCGATTGCTCAATAAACTGGTTAGCATCCAACGCTATTTCATAAAACATCTGCTCGCTTAACGAGCCTATTTTGTTTTCAAGACGCACCACCTCTTCTATAGGCAATGCATCAGGCAAGCCGACAGTCACTACCAGGTAATCAAACGATAAACGCGTCGATACGAACTCAACCGAATCCACGGCTTTTTCAATGATGTAACCGAATTCCGGATGGCGAACCACCCAGTCAGTAACCGCCGCATCATAGCCTGCCAAGAACTCTTTTTTTGCCGCTGCAAAATCCAACCCAATCCGCTCCAACTCGGCAATAATGTCAGGCGCAGCTTCACAAGGAATGGCATAGCCACCCAAGAAGCGAGTACCTATGCGCAAACAGATGCGCTCAGCTTCCTTTTTCAAACGATTGAATACCGACAGCTGTTCTGGATCAAGCAAGCGTTTGGAACCCAGATTGGCTAAATCTTCCGGAGGAAGTTTGCTGCCATCTGCTAACACCAGGTCTTCTTTTTTCAGTTTCTTACGTGCGCCGTAAATGTTGGCTTCTACTTTCACCAATACGATGTGCTCTAAAATGATATTTGCTGCATGAGACATAAGTACCTCCTAAGTGAAAGAGGCACAGCTAACCCGTAGGGGCTGGCTCGCCCCTTTCGGGTTGAATAACAAAGTGTGCGGAACTTCCCGCGTTACAAACTGGCTACTGGGTTAAAACCAACTATCGTCCTGTTCAGCCATGGCCTGAGCGAGATTCAGCTTGGGCTTCAATAGCCCCAACTGTTCTGCTACTGACCTGATGCTCTCCAGATCACCGCCAAAAAATCCCAGTATTTCCAACTCCGCTTTTAGATCAGCCGATAGTTCCCTACTGTGCTCCGTGGCGATACCGATTTCTACGCCTGCAAAGCCCTTGAACTTGAACTTCAACGCCATCAACAACAGCCAAGGCTTAGCGCCATGAAATGATTGAAGCTGACCGCTTTGTGTAAAAGCTTGCGGCGTCAGCGTAAGATCAAACAGCTGTTGCCAGCCATTCCAGATCTGTTCAACTTCGGCCAGTTCTTCGTCGTAGGCGTACAGAACAGCTATCATCCGCCTAAGCTCGCTACCCAGCTGTAAACAGGTTTCCGGATCAGCGTTGCAGTCGATATGCCAGTACAGGGTTTCCGGCCTATCGGCTGTCACTGGCTGAGTTCCTGGCTCCGGGTTCTGTAAAGGAAAAGAGACATTGCCCTCATGATCGATAGTCACTTCGCCAATAAACACATAGCCTTTGTGCTGTTTTTGCAGTTCAATGTCGACTTGACTGACGCCGTTACGCGTACTGCTGCTGGGTAGACGACTAGCGGTTTTTCCCCATCGGGTAGTGACGGAGCCGTCAGGATGGGTTTGTACCGCCCAATCCTTGCTGCTGCCATCAGGGTTTCGATAACGAAACAGATCCCAGTTAGCCATCACTACACCTGCCAATCATCCCCGAACACATCTTTGGCTATGCGATGTATCGCTTCGCGTTCAGCGGGTTCGGCTCTAAAGGTCAAGGCTCTGTCCAACGAATACGCCAACGCATTTGGCGCACTTTTGAAAGTCGCGACCAGAGAGGCCCAGCGCATCAAGCCACGCGTCGATAAGGTAACTGACAACATGCCGCCGCCATCCTGACCGCCGATAAAAATCTTACGTATCTGATTGGCAACCTTGATCATGCTTTCCCGTACGGTTTCCGGCATATTGGGCACGAGCTCGGCGAGCAGCTTCATTTCATCTTCAGGTGCTGGATAACCGACCTCCATCAGCCGAAACCGATCCAGAAAAGCGAAGTTCTGCCGTAATACGCCTTGATATAAGCCCGATTGATCGCCATTACCCGCACTATTGCCGGTAGCGACTAAACGGAATTTAGGATGAGGCATGAGCACGGTACCGGTCTGAGGGATGGTCAATGGCTTACCTTCGACAATCTCGTTCAGACCAATCAGTTCCGCAGGATCGACAGCATCGATTTCATTGATTAATAAAACATGCCCTAAACGGACAGCCAGCGTCAATGGGCCGTCTATCCATTGCATCGCACCGCCATCGACCAGCATGTACTGACCGAGCAGATCGTTGAGTTCCAGCCGCCCATGGCCAGTGACCGTGTGTACGCCCCACTGTAATCTCGCCGCGACTTGCTCCAGTAACGAGGTCTTACCAGAACCACAGGGCCCGGTAAGATACAAACCATCGCCACTGGGTGAGCCTAAAAACGCCAGCACATCGCGCAACTGATCTTTACGGAATACATACGACTTTTGCAGCGGTACATAAGGATTTTGTGTAGCTTCAAAACCTTCGACCTTCATACTGGCCGAAGCGGAAATACCGAACGTAGCGGCAATTGAATAGTGTTTTAACATGGTGAACTCCTTGGATTGGGTGAATGCCCGAAACACAGGTACACACCACTCCCCGAAAGGAATGGTGTGTACCTTCGGGGCAATAGAAGATCTGGCTAGCCAGGGATAATGCTTAAGCAACTGTGGAAAGTTGTCTATCTGTAAAACGGATTAGGGCTTACTACCCTGTTTAAAACCAATAATCGCAGCCGACCAAGCCTTTCAATACCGCCGCATCAAAAGGCACTTCGGCATGTTTGCCTTCATCGTCCCGACAGGTAATACGCACCCGCTGGCTTGATTTTTTGCGATAGCTTTCCAGCACCGTTTCCGATACGGCGGGTAACAAGGTCTGTAAGGCGGCTTTGTAGTCGATACTGCCTTGCATTTGAAAGCAGTTGACTCGCACTCCGGAATGCTCGGCGGCTCGATAATCTCCCATCAACTCCACCAGCCCTTTTTCAATATCTGGTTGTAGGGCCTCCAGGGCTTTTAGCTGAACTTTTAGTTCATCAATTTGCAAGGCGTTCTGCCGGTAATTGGCCGCCAGTTGTTGCCATTGCTGTTCGGCTTGGCCGGTGGGCAAAAACAGATCGCGTTCGGGATCTTTGTTCGGTTCCTGACCTAATTTCAGTGCCGACCAGAAATCCATTGCCGTTTCGATTAGCGTTCTGATAAAGCCATCGTCACGCCGGATTTCAAACTCTATAATTTGCCCCTCCAGGTAAAAGTACAGAAAACCGCGTTCAGCGTCTGCAACGAGTAGCTGTTGTTGCACCTGGCACCAGTACAGTTGATAGGCCCCTGATTGTTCCCGGTTCAGCAACACATCCAGAAAGGTGTTCTCATGCGGGCATTTGATTTCTACCGGCTCGTTGTCTTCGGACAAGCCGTCAAATGAAGCACGCATCAACGGATAACGTTCGGATTCACCACACAGCGGTAGCAGCATGACACCGTGTTTATCCTCAAAGTGTTGCAAGGCGACAGGTTCCTGCTGGATACCAATACGGATTAAGGGATTGTTTTCCAAACTTTTCTCCAGCACCAAGCCGGTTTTCTCAGCCCACAAACGCCAGGGGGTCTTATAAGGCGAGCGCTTCATAATCACCGCCGCCTCACTGGCGCTAACGCCTTGTGCTCGCCAAAGTCGCCACGGGTCAGAGCGTTGCGAAACATTGACAACTTTCATCGCCCTTGTTCCGGCAACTGAATGTGACAACCCCAACGCTGTGTCGATAGCCCCAGTTTAATGAGTTGAGCGTCACAGCGTCTGGCCCAATGATAGTCATCAAAAAGCAGTAGCTGGTGATCGCTTATGCTCAGACACTGCCCGCCATAGCTTGCCACCAATATCTCCAGTTCCGACTTTGACAACGCGTGTAGTTCCTGGAGCGGATCGAGTTTCCAGCTACGTTCCAGAAAACCACGACCCTGTCGGCGCAGGACCGTAGGTGAATCGAAACGCCACCAGTCGGTATAGCAGGGGTGAGGGTTAAATGATTGATCGTTCATTGTTATCTCCTTACCAAAACAGAGCGTCATGCTGTTACCCACGAGGGCGAGACACGATGCCCTGGCAGGGTTTAAAGTTGAAAGATTAAGCAGTGATGCTCAGGGTTAATGTCGCGCAGCAGATAAGGCCTCACGCGCCTGAGACAAGGCTTCCACGGCGGGTGTCACGGGTGGTTCCGGCGGCGGCTGATCAGTAACGGATGCTGACGTATCAGCAGCAGAGGCCTTGTCTAACTCAGCCATAGCGAACGTTAAATCCAGTCCTGAGAACTTGTTCTTGGCATAGTCGTAAGCCGCTTTCCAGGCACCCGCCAACGCCGTTCGGCGCACCAGTTCTGCCACTGCTTTTTGCACCTTCGGACTTATTAATGATAAATCGATGGCCTCCGATACCTCGTTTACCGTCATTCGCGTCGCTTGACCATTGATGACTGTCGTGTCATTTAAAGCATCGATACCATCGATGCTTTTACCGTCCATCTCTTCAGCGGCGTACCCGCACTCTTCAGGAAAAGCGGTTCGTAACGAGGCTGCCTTTCCGCACTTGGCTAATTGCCCTTTTGGGCGCTTGATCCACATCGCGGTAGGAATTTGCGAATATTTGCCACCCGCTGTGCTATAAGCTTCAAGCCAGTACACTTCCTCGGTAAACGCACAGCGGTGGCCATTGACCAGCCGGTAAACGGTTACTGCCACCCATTCCGGAAACGTCACTTCCACACGAGTTTCCTGCCACTGCTCGTTGTCATCCTTAAAACGGCCGCTAAAAGTATGGGTCTTATCAGGACCCCACACCGGCCTATCCATGCCCGCCCAAACACCAGTACGTGAGGCGGTTGTCTGGATTTCCATAATGGACGGCCAAACGGTTTCCACACTGCGTCCCAAAGCAGCATTCCACATCGGTACCACATGCACCGGTTTCTTAAAGATGTCTAATTTGCGGGTTCGGCAATAGTCCAAGGCCATCATGATGGCCTCAGGCGTTTTTGCGGTGGGGAAAGTGACTTCCGTCAATACCTTCCAGGATTGTTCTGATACCTCATACAGCTGTTTAGCTTCAGCAGGCATCGGTAGATTGCGGGTTTTAGGCGGGTAGTTAGTTTTAGAAGCGTTAGCCATGGTGTTTCTCCTGATCGAAAACAGAAGACGCAATGACCCCAAAGGGATTACGTCCTCAAGGGGTTAGAAAATAGCGCAACTCAAAAAACCAGCTGCTATAAGGCCTGACTAAATCGGGACTGCTCATAAGACGAGTAAAGCGAGGCGTAGGGATGAGACGGGGCTAATCGGTATTTTGGTTAAATACGTAGCTGCAATCAAGGCATTGGTAGTTATCCAGTACCCGTTGATCGACGACCTCGCCCAGCTTGGCACCAGTAATGCCGCCAGTGGCCGCCCCGACCAGACCGCCGATGATGGCTCCTGCGATACTGCCAAGCGCCACCCCGGCAGGACCCGCCATAACGCCCACCGTGCCGCCAAATTCGGCACCGCTCATCGCACCGGCCACACCACTGGCGGCACCACCCACAGTACCGATGACACCACCGACCTTTTTGCCACGATCTAACGTGGTGATCCGAGTAGATTGGCAGTTTGGACATAGTTTATGCATTGGAATATCTCCTTTATAAAAAACAAACGTGCAGCCGCCTTCCTCATTCAGGCAATGAAAACTAAGAGGAACAGCGGCGGCAGAAAAGCTAGGCTGATCGCATGAGCGATCAGCCTAGTAGGGGGTAGTAGCTACAGATGTAGGGCAACAATGGCGATAGTTTGAGTACCGTCAAGTAATGTATATATGACTGAAAAGGGTTAAAAACGGGATGAACAAAACAACCCCTAATAGTATGGGGAATGTATACACCTCAATATATGATGTCTTTAGATCTCTATCAACGGGCGTTTACCACTAAGATCTTAGTTAGGAACACGATTATGTATGAAGACAACAATGATAAATTTGCAAAATTAAGAGCTATTGAATCCGGCCAAGTCTCTGTATCCACAGCACCAGATGTTAGAAATTGGAGCTTTGAAAAGGATGGCAACATCATGGGAACTATTACTGGATTTGATAGCTTTACGCATCCATCGTTCGGTGAACAGCGTACAGTAATAGTGCGACTGGAGTCTGGAGAGGTAATTTCGGCTTTTTTAAATGGCTACTTACAGCAAGGAATGGATCGTCAACAAGCCGCCGTGGGTAATTTGGTTTTGATTCAGTTTTTTGGAAAGCCAGCAGGTGAACGGTTTAATCGATATCATCTTGTGATTCAAAAAGATCAACCTGAAATGTTTTAACTGACAAAGCAACGTACCGGCTCTGGCTGGTACGTTGCTTTGTCGCCTATGTAAAATGAGGCTCAACAAGTATCGATTTTCACAGCTGTTTGCTGGTGGTTTACACAGAAATTTTTACCCTTCTACCAAAAGTTTAAGCTTCCCTACTGTTCAAACTATAAAATAAAATTGCTGCTCAGGTTCGGGGTGGGTTATGCGTTGCTTCCTGTCGGTGTCCAGGTGAGTCATCATGGGAGAGGCAGTTAGAAAAACTACTCGACAGGTGACGTGGATGGCACGTCGTACTGATTTTCTGATAACTCGGAACGTAAACGGTGATCGAGTAATATATGCATGATAGATCGCATTGTTTCTTCAGTTGGAATAATGCGTCCAGAATCGTCAAACTGAATTCCCCATTCTCTTGTACTGCTGACATCTCTTAGGCGAATGAGGTAGTTCGGGTTTTTATAATAGCCGCGAGCACGTATAACGTGAGCGTCTATTTTTTCACACATAGACAAACTATGCCGCTTGATTTAAAGGCTGAATTTTTTCAGTTAAATTCCAGGGCAGAAATTGATCTAATGCCTCAGGTTGATAGTGCCGACCTAATATAGGTAGTTCAGTAAACAAGTATTTCAGATAATCAAAAGGCTCC
>NZ_JAWPOH010000083.1:0-11174 GCF_037671525.1 Methylobacter svalbardensis | reverse complement strand
AAATCGCAGCATGGCAAGAAAAAAGAAATGCTATTGTTCGACCTATGGAATGGCGCTTTACTAATGAGGACGCTCGGGTAAAGTTGAAGAAACTTTATCCGACATTACAAGAATGACTGAGTACTAGACTACCGAAATGCATAGATGAGTTTTTTAGCGCAATTGCGTAATCCGACTCGTAAAGCTCAGGTTTCTTAATGGCTAAACGGAGGTATATCTCCAAAGCCTCTTGCCCATACTTAAAGGCTTCTTCATGGCGACCAAGATCGGAATAATCAAGCCCTACATTGTTAAGAATAGCTGCATAGTTTAAATCATCGGTATCAGAATCTTTTATCACAAAATTTTGATAAATGTTTAAGGCTTGTCGTGTGAACTCCTCTGTTTCTTCATAACGTCCCATAGCTCGTAAGCGATTCCTTAAAGAAACCAAGGAACGAGCGTAATCTTTTGCGTATTGTTTGGGCTGATTGGCATTCAGTGAACGAAACAGCGCGTGAGCTTTTTGAGCATAGGGAAGAGCCAACTCATCTTGCCCCATGTTAGTCGTCCGAATTGCCAAATTGATCAAGGCATCAGCGTAAGCCTTGATTTTACTTAAATCCTGAGGATGTTTTTCCATTTGTATTCCTGCAGACTCCGCTTTCGCTTGCGTTACATGCAGTGCCAGTTTAGCCAGATAAACAGATTTTTCAGGTAAGACGGGCAATAACACGCCAACAACTTGTTGCCTGACAGCTGGTTTTAGTTGTTCAAAAGCACTACAAGCCGCCTCTGCCAAAGGCTCGCCGGATTCCTGTCCGACTTTAACAATTGCCGTTATCGAGCTAGCAAAGTGCTGGCGCAAACATTCGGTCAGTTGGCTTTGCAATTCCGGGCGGCGGCTGGCTGCGCGGTTGAGTACGGTGAGCGCATGACAGCGGCGAAGATCGCTAGCGGTTTTACCCAAAGCAAAGCTGAGTTGTGCTTCGCCGCTATCGGTGGAGGTGTTAAGACTGCGGGCGACCAGAGCTTCGCCTAACAAATCGGGGCGTAGCGGTTGCAAGCCTTGACGACCGGGATAAAGCGGACACAGGGCGCGAAACAGCCGATTGCAATCGGACTTAGTCAACAGGCTACCGCCGCTTTGTTCATAAGCTTTCCAAGCTTCATTTTCGGTACAAAGTTCGCCGCAGAGCGTGGTGAGGGTCAGTAAATGACTGGTGGCGCGTTCGCCTTCGCTAAGGTTTAACTGGTGCGCCAACCGTTGCCAATAGCGGTCTTCGTGCCGTAACAATGCATCGGTAAGACCGTTCGCAGTGTCGGCTTGTTCTCCGTGTAATGCTAAGAGGGCTGCCATTTGCAGGTACAAAGGATTGGCAAAATGCTCGGCTGCTAAGTTGGGAGTAAGGATAGACTGGCGATTAAAGTCTGAAAATCCCAGGCGCTGTGCATAGGCTGCCAGCGCAACGGTATAAGCTTGTTCTCGATCAGCCAGATCTTGATGTAAAGCGGGCAAAGGGTAAGGGCCTGAGCAGGCGGTGCCTGCAAAAATATTCGCGCAGCTTGGGTAATCGGTCGCTAAGCGCTCAAACCAGTCACCGCTAGAGCGGGCGATTAAAGCCACGCGCACTCGACAGGAACTGTATTTTTGCGCCGTTTCCAGCACGGCAATCAGTTGGAAACGGCGGGTTTCGGCGTAATCGATGGCAATAAACAAGGCGTTATTTTTCGATAAAAACTCAGCAATGCGGCGTTTAATCTCAGCGGAATCGGCATTGGCGTTGAGAAAACCGGCCTGCCATTGCCCGGTTTCATTTAGGCGTTGGCAGGTTTCCAGTAGCAAGCGGGTTTTGCCGATGCCGCCAGCGCCGATATGGAGCTGCACTGCAATAGGAAATCCTTTTTCGTCGTTCGACCACGCCATGAGCTTGGCAACCGTTGCTTCTCGCGCAGGATGAAAAGCGACACAGGCTTCTTCGGCAAGTAGCAATTGGCTTTCTGCGTAGCCCAAACCAAGTTTCCAGCCGGGTGTGGGGATGGTGATAAAATCATCGTCGGTTTCAGGGGCTGTTGCTGCTGGCAATGGGAGCGTTTGAGGTACTTCGAGGTTGGGTGCTGTGACCAGATTTTCCCAGCCAAGGGCTTTGAGGAAGGTTTCGGCGCATTGTTTTGGAGTAAACATTGCCAACAGATACTCGCGTAGCCATAAGGCACTGTCTTTGGCATGTTTAGGGTTTGCGGCAATTTCTCTAACCGCATTGGTCATTGCTTGTAAATCTTCAGACTGATAATAAGGATCAATTTCGCTGCCACCGACGTTAACGGTTTTGACGCATCCCTTAGCCGCTCCATGCAATGTATCTTGCAATAATTGCATAAGACCGCTTTCTTTTCCCAAAATCAGCGGTACACCTGCAGCAATAGCTTCCCAGCCGACTAAGCCAAAACCTTCGTGCCAGGACGGCATGAGGGCTATGCTGGCGCTGCTTAATTCGTCAAAAATTTCCTGGCGGTTTTCTGAATAGGGCAAAGGATGAAGCTCCAGCACGGCACCCGCTTGTTGCTCTGCGAATAGGCGAAGTTCGCTTTCACCATCTTCAGCTACACCGAATAATTTGATGCGCGGACGAGTATCGCGAAGCATGGCAGGCGCGCCAGAGTCGTTTACTGCTTGTTTATAGGCTTGGGCAATGGCGGCAACCCCCAGCTTGGTTTGTTTAATGCGGTCTGTTTCTGGATTTAAGCGTCCAAACAGTACGGCAGTCAATTTATTGGATATTGGTTTTGGATCGATGTTTGGCAAGCCGGGAATCAACATCTGCGTTGAACCAGAACCAAACCAGTCATCCAACGCATCGCGTAATAGTGGTCCTACAACAAGACGGACGTTTGCCGCTTGAAATATCGTTTTTTGTACTTTTGTTTTGGCTTGCGCTTTTACGGCTGAACCACTTTTATAAGATTCATAGGCGGCATAAGACATGTGGTGAATAACTGCCGACCGGGAGTTTGTTTGCTGTGCGCCTGCTACGGCGGCAGCGCCAGTAAATAAGTCATGACCCAGCCATACGGCTTGGTTGTAGTCGATGTTTTCCGCTTCAAGCAAGCTGATAATTTCAGCGGCGTGACTCTGTTCAAGCTTTTCGCTCGTGGGTGGTTGCTCGAAGGGAATAAGTTTTACCAGTGAATCTTTAGCTTCTTTGAAGTCTTTTGCTTCGGCAGCTGGGACTACACAGAAAATATGCACATACTTTCCGAATGCGCCGCCGAAGCCGCGTAAAAAGTCATAATTGAAGCTATTGATGCCGCCGTGTTTAGGCCCCCATCCGGTGGCTAGTGCGATTAATGTTGGCCTGTTCATAGTTGGTGCTGTTTTTATTTTATCAATAGTGTAAGTAGTCTAAGCGTTTTAGGTTGATGGTAAAGCAATTTTCGGGATTTCGTTGAATTTTTTGCTAGGGTATATGAAAGGTAAGAAAGGGGTCAGGTTACTTTTAATCGCGCTGTAATGTAATCCCAGTTGTTTGCATAATCCTATAAATTTAAGCTTAACGCCGCCTAATTAAGCTGATTAATTGGTGTGTTTTCGATGCGGTTTTGGGTGTCGGTAAATCAGAAGGTCGATTAGCCAGTATTCTGGATACCTGCGAACAGCTAGCAAATTAATGCAGTGGATTAGAGGCGTGATTTCTCTAGGAGCTCAGGGCAGGGGAGGTAAGTCAATAAAGTTGACGATTTTATAGGGTATTCAGGCAGATATTATTACTTAATTATCAATCACCTAAAGTAACAATTAAATCTATAATCGATTGATAGTGTTGAGCTTTCGTTTTAGTTTATAGCGCTTGTGTTATGCAGAGTTATTGTTATAGTTTTTTCTGCTCATTTTTCTTTAGGTGCTCCTTGGTCTCCTTTGCCCATTGTTTAGCGATGAATGCTTGATGAGTCGGTAGTATTAAAGACACGCGCTCATAGCCCTCTGCTACGCCTCTGAGTTGACCCTCCGTTAAGGCCTCTAATGATTGTCTGTCCATGTCGGTTTCTTCAAGAAGCGCGGGTAAAGAGGTATCCAGCGCATTGGCTATTTGCTCCATAATCCGTAAAGACGGATTACTTTTTCCGTTGGTTAAATCACAAATGAACCCCATAGATACCCCCGACATTTTTGAGAGTTGTTCTTTTGTGATCCCCTTTTCATCAAGGATTCGGAGGATATTGGTAAAAAATATTTGGTTATACATGTATTAGTTATTGTCCGAGAAATTAAGCGGCTAAATTTTTTGGTCGTTTTTGATAAAACATTTTCCTTAGCATTACTCTGGAGTTGGCGGCGTTCATTGTTGATGCTCCTGGTAGTATAAATGGTTTTTTGCCTATTTTGCAGAATGGATTTTTTCTGACATTTTATTGACTCTATGAAGCGAATAGTCGATACTGACCACCAACAGATAGTCTCGTTATAACGATAATTATTAGCTAGGGTTGCCATAACTGAAAGTGATGCAAGTAACGAGTCTCACGACCTATCAAAAAGGTGCATTCAATGACTGATGATCCCTATTGGAATAATTAATGTGTTATTTGCCATCATCAAACAACTCACAATGACCGTGCGGTGCTCCCATGAGCCTAAGTGAAAATGCCTTTCAACAACGGATCGCTAATTTAGGTCGGCAGGCGTCTGCCCGCATAAAAGACGGTAAAGTTTATCAACTGCCCTTATGGCCGGAGCCGGCGAGAGGGATACCTAACCCGGTTTTACGCGGGGCATTATTTGCCGCTGTACAAGGTAAAAACAGGGCGGTTTTTCAGCGTGAGCTTTTAGCTTGTCAGAAAGGACTGCAAATTCGTTTTACAGGCATTCAGTTAGACCAGTCAGACCTTGATGTTTGGGAGCAGGCTTTACATTTAGCAAGGCTCCATCCGTTAGGCACACGTTGCGAATTTTCCGTGTATGGTTTTTTAAAGGCGTTAGGCCGAAAAACGGGGAAAAGCGAGCATGAGTGGTTAAAAAATTCGTTTGCGCGGCTCATGGGTTGCGGGGTTGAATTAACAAACCAGCAAGAACGGAAAACCTATGGAGGGAGTTTGTTAGAGTTTATGCGAGATGATGATAGTGGTCGTTATGTCGTTATTTTCAACCCAAAGATACTCACTTTCTACGAGGGCGGCTGGACGGCCATTGATTGGCAAGGCCGGCAGTTATTACGAGGAAAACCTTTAGCGCTGTGGCTGCACGGATATTTGGCAACGCATGCTAAACCGTATCCTATCAAGGTAGAGACAATTCGCTCGTTTAGCGGCAGCAGTAATAAGGACATCAGATGTTTCAAAAGGAAGTTGATTGCCGCATTAAACGAACTCAAAAAAATAGAATTCATCATGGGTTTTGATTTTAAGGGAGATAATGTGATTATCAATAAACCCCCCACACCATCGCAACAGCGCTACCTTACAAGTCAATAAACACAGGTGGCTCACCCCTTTCACGGGATACGAGACACAAACATGGGATGCCGCGCCGCCATTTTCACGGGATACGAGACACGGTTGTCACGGGATACGAGGCACACACACGGGATACGGGACACCGATTTCACGGGATACGGGACACACTATTCACGGGATACGGGACACCGTTTTCACGGGATACGAGACACAAGAGAAATTATTAAAATGGCTTTAAACCCTTATACAGTAAGGGTTTAAGGATTACGCGAAAATCAGCTAATCTTATTCTAATCAGTTTTTAAATCTTTCTTTAATCATAAGGCTTCTCTTTTTCACGGTTTTACTGAAAACCAAATAGCAAAAATCCTTGGGCTAAGCGGCAAAAATTAAAATTATATAAAACAGATTTACGCTAGTGAAGGCGATGCGATGCCAATGGCCCCCAGGAACGCGGATCGTAACAAAGTAAAGCTGAGGTCGCAGGCATTTCTAATATATTTGGGTTTATTTAGCCAACAACAAATGATTTAAAATAATCGCGTCGACAAACCGATGATTTACAAATGCCGGTTGGAGCATTAGAACTAAAGTTATCTAAACGTAAATAAATAACGTTATCATCAATAAAAACCGGGTAAGTGATTGTACTAACAGGTTGTCAAAAACATCTAATCTATAGGCGGTAAAAATGAAATCAGCGAAACTTTACCGGTTTCCTCGGCACGGACGAACCGCATCTATCCCTATCGTGCATTCTGAGAATTTCGTTAATACCAAAAATGGTTCTATAAAAACACATCAAATTTCTGGGTGGAAAAGGATTATGCCCTGGACTATTGGGCTAGTATGGTTGTTTTTGGGCATGTTTTGGCCTTTGCTTAATTGGATAGTAGCAATGGATGTAGTTTTCCAGTTTTTAAGGGCGCTTTATTATTCAAACACACCTGCAATCCACGCGACTCTCCAGGCATCGATACATGGTGTTTTGTACATTTTCCTATCACTATTTGTTTATTTGTATAGACCAAAGGTATTTTGAAAAGATTTAGCCGTTAAACTGATTGACTTGGTATAAATGTTTAGCTAAATTAGTTTCTAACGACGGGTTCCCTCCATTTTCCAAAAGCTTGGAATTAAGTCATGGTTTATAACCCCCCATGGAGTTGTTAATGAAACGAATGACTAGAGATCAATTCATTCAAGCAACAAGCAGTTTAACTATGGGAGAAAGCACCCTGGAGATTGCCGAGGGTGTTTTAGTAGACGGAAAATCCCAATCAGACTACGCCAGAGCGAAGCAGATCACGCGGGGAGCGGTATCACAGATTGTGAGTCGGGTTTGGAAAATCCATCTAAAGGCGATCAACATTCCAGACAAGTTCGTGGAAGTTACGGCAGTTTTGCCGGAACACCAGGCATTCATAGTGAAGCAATGGGAAAAAGAAGCCCAAAGAAGTAACAAATGAAAACCGTGGTAACCCTAACTAAAAAGATGGAGTAGGTAAAACCGCTAAGTTGGTACCGCTAGCATTCGATTTTGTTGAGTGTGGGTTACGAAACCCGGCACCCGCAAAACCGACACAAAAGCAAGGGCTTTAGCCGATTTCAGCGATAACAAAATGGAGAGCAGATAAATGCGCAATGCCAAAATAAATGATATACCCCCGTCCAGTCTTGGCGTAAGTGCCTTTAGCGATCCATCCTCTCGACTTGCCACGCCGACCGATTCAGTGACCACTCACAAAAAAGAACTGCTTGATTTAGATGTCAGTCTGATTGATGAAGATCCAAATCAGCCGAGACGCGAAGATAATCCGGGCTTTTCAGAAGAAAAATTAAACGAGCTGGTAAAATCAATTACCAGGCGAGGTGTAAAAACCCCCATTTCGGTGCACAATAATCCAGAAAAACCAGGTCGATTCATCATAAATCATGGTGCGCGTCGATTTAGAGCCTCGAAAATGGCCGGTAAAAAGACTATACCCGCACATATCGATAATGATTACACAAGAACAGATCAACTCACAGAAAATTTGCTTCGTGAGGGTAATACGCCGTTAGAGATTGCCACGGCTATTGGTGAATTTCTTAAAAGAGGCATGAAAAAAAAAGAAATAGCGGAGAACATCGGCAAAACGGCAGGGTATGTTACGCAATACTCCTCACTGCTAAAATTGCCCAAGTCGATCGCTACGGCTTTTCGTAATAACCGCATTACTGATGTGACCATTATCTATGAGTTGGTGCAGTTACATCATGATTACCCTGAGGAAATAGATACCTGGGTCAATGATGAAAGCCAGGAGTTTACTCGCGGCTCCATGAAGTATCTACGCATTTATCTTGCCCATAAAAAGGCAGAAAGTGAACTAGCCCCAGATATGCTAGGTGGTGATATAGATTTATACACGGGTGGAGAAACTGAACCAGCTCAGGATGCCAGTCACTCTAGCATTCAACCCGTATCTTCCTCTAATAGTTCTGACACAGAGGGGGAGAGTAGCTTAGCTGAGAAAAACAGTGCTAAAAACGCCGGACACCCGGCGGCCCCGAGTAAGTTTAAAAAAGCGATAGTAAAGGTTTTGCATAATAATCGGGTTGCACGGTTAATACTGGATCGTAGGCCGCCAGCAGAGGGGTATGCGTGGTTAAAATATGAGGATGATGGCTATGAATTTGAAGCGGCCTTACGTGATGTTCAGCTGACTGCAATTTTAGAGGGTTAGGTATGAAACAACGTTTAGTTGTAATGAACGGCCAGTGCTCAATGCAGCAAGAAGATCAAGGTAAGTGGCGTAATGTTAAGGTTGAAAAGGCTAGAGGCGTTAAACCTGGAATTTACAATATATTTACGGCAAACAAGGCGGATAAAACAAAAGAACATTCAGGCCTTATCTTGTATGCAGATAAAACGACTGTGTATCAACAAGTCGGGAAAGGGCAATATATCACCCATGATCGGGCAGATTTTGCAAAACTGCCAGAAACCGGAGAGATGAAGAGCATAAGCTATAGCGATGAAGGCAAAGCCGTTGTTTCTGAGGCTGCACTCGGGCAAAAACAAGCACGGAAAATTTAGCGATTAAATTGCTGAATTAACTCCAGAAGGATAACAAAATTTTATTAAGAGAGCTGACAGGTAATGATTCCCGGTATCTGTCCAGCGAGTTACCGGGCAGTCCTTTATCATGAGCAAATAGCTTTAACCGGCCGTCAATGAACACTATTACTGAAGTTCTTACAGGCATTGTCAGCAGGGTGACTTATCACAATCTCACGACGGGCTGGTCTGTACTGCGTGTTCAACCCTTTCAGTCGCCACAACAACAAGAAACTGTCACGGTTCATCAAACTAAAGTCTTTGCCGGTGCCACCATGGAATTTCGTGGCGCCTGGACCATTGATCATAAATACGGTCGGCAATTCAAGGCCACCGAAGCGATTGAAAGGAAGCCTGCCACGACGGCATCTATTGAAAAATATCTAGGCTCTGGTCTCATTAAAGGAGTGGGTCCGCAAACTGCAAAAAAGATTGTTAAGTATTTCCAGAAAGAGACCTTGGATATCTTTGAAAATGCTATTCATCGCTTAACGGAAGTCCCTGGTATAGCCCAAAAGAAACTGGATATGATTGAGCAGGCCTGGACTGAGCATCGCGCTATCAGAGAAGTGATGATGTTTCTTCAGGGCCATGGCATCAGCACCCTGTTTGCGGTGCGCATTTATAAAGAATATGGCGATAAAGCGATAGCGATGGTCACAGAATATCCCTATCGGCTGGCGAATGATATTTATGGGATTGGCTTTTTCTCTGCGGATAAAGTGGCGCTGAGTATTGGCTTAGCGGAAAACAGCCAACCAAGGATGCTTGCAGCGATCAAACATATCTTGGCAGCCAGTCGTGAGCAAGGTCATTGTTATCTGACCGAGCCACAGATCAATACCGGCATCATAGATCTGATAGCAATAAACTTGGGCGAACAGCTAAACGATTATCTGGTCTTAATGAAACAAGCCGGTCAACTTTGTACCCGGCTAATTAACAAAGATCATGAGGACATCATCGGCTATTACTCAAAGACACTTTTTTTTGATGAAACCGCTGTCGCTGCCATACTGCGGGGAATGAATGATCCTGTGGCGAGTGAGCCGGAGAGAATCGCCGATTGGGTCTCTACCTATTGCCAGCATAAACACATAACTTTAAGCGATGAACAGGTCCATGCCGTTAAAGGCGTTGTGCAACATCGTTTTTCAATACTGACTGGCGGACCAGGCTGCGGTAAAACCACGACTACCTTAGTGATCGTTCGACTACTGGAGGCCATGAATAAAACGGTTTTACTGGCTGCGCCAACTGGACGTGCTTCGCAGCGGATGAGTGAGGTTATTGGCCGAGAAGCTAAAACCATTCATCGACTTCTGGAATGGAAAGGCGGTGAATTCCAGATGAATGAAGAGTCCAAATTAAAAACCGATTTCTTGATTGTTGATGAATGCTCAATGTTGGATGTCAGTTTAACGGCCTCCTTATTAAAAGCGGTACCCTTTAACAGTCAGGTGCTGTTTATAGGCGATCCGGATCAATTGCCTGCTGTTGGAGCAGGCAATGTCCTTAAGGATATGATTGCTTCCGAAGTGATCCCCTGTTTTCGATTAACGCAGGTTTTTCGCCAGGCGCAAGCATCCTTGATCATCCAATACGCGCATCAGATTAATAAAGGACAAACACCTGCTATTGAGTCGCCGTTTAAAAACCCAGACCTCTGGCACAAAAAAGCTGATTGTTTGTTTATTGATTCGGATGAGGCGACACAAGAGCAACTGGGTTTTATTACTCGCGTGAAACGCCATTTTGATTGGCAAACAAGTGAATTGGAGAACCTGGTCGCAGAAAAGGCTAATCAGTCTCCTTTCGAGTTCAGAATAGAGGAGCCCATCAAGTCTGCCTATGAAGTGGAATTCGTGGTTCCTGACAAATTCAAACATGTAGATATTAAGCAATTAACACAAACTGAGGCTCAGGTTGATGCGCTGAAAGCGGTGGTCAAGAAAATACATCCGTGGTCTTCACTGCATTATGGCCTATCTGCAGTTGATACCGTGGTTAAGCTTTATCTTGAGTGGATTCCTAAATACCACGGACAGGCTACAGAAATACAGATTTTAACCCCAATGACCCGTGGCAGTCTGGGTTCTGCTAATCTCAATCAGGTGATTCAAGCAAAAGCTAACCCAGCCACTGAAAACAAGTGTCAATTGAAAGTGGGGGAAAGGATATTCAGAGAAGGGGACCGAGTTATTCACCGTCGTAATAATTACGATCTTAATGTCTTTAATGGGGATATTGGCAAAATCGTTACGATAGATAATGAGGAACTGACAGCAGTGGTGTCTTTTTATCCGGATCACAGAGAAGTGTACTATACGAAAGAAGATATTATGGAGCTTGATCTGGCTTATGCGATTACCATTCATAAGTCTCAAGGCAGCGAATTTAAAGCGGTTATTATTCCTATCTGAAGTTTCCCAGTTTTTCAGGAGCAAGAATTTTAGAAAGTGGAAAAAATTTCGAAAATTTTTAGCAACTCTTAATACACGTCAATGCATCCCAAAATAATTCATTTACCCATTAAAAAACAATAACTTATTGTCGAACGAAGCCTTGTTTTACTGTATAATGCTAGCCTATAAGCCACTGATTATACGAATAAAACGACCTCATTTATGTTCATCCTACG
>NZ_JAWPOH010000082.1:0-11194 GCF_037671525.1 Methylobacter svalbardensis | reverse complement strand
GAGTTCAAATACTCACTCACCAACTGTTGGTGACGCTTTGCCAAGCGAGGATCGAGGTCTAATAACTTTTTTTATATTCATGGCGTATGTTACTACTTTTGTGCTTTAAGTTGTGTAGATAGCTATGCCCAGAGGGTCGATTGCAATCCCAGCTTCGGCCGCCAGTGAAATTTTACAAAGGTCGATTCGCCCGAGCCGTTGATCAGACGAAATGAATGAATACCGAAGCCTTCGATCATCCGTAGCGAGCGCGGCAAGGTGCGGTCAGACATCACCCACATCACCATATGCATGGCTTCCGGTGTCAGTGAGATATAGTCCCATAAGGTATCATGCGCCGAGGCCGCCTGAGGAAAGCCCCGATCAGGCTCCATTTTAACGGCATGAATCAAGTCTGGAAATTTGATCGCATCCTGGATGAAGAACACCGGAATATTATTGCCGACCAAATCCCAATTGCCCTCCTTGGTGTAAAACTTGACGGCGAAGCCCCGCACATCGCGCGGCGTATCGGCAGAACCCGGTCCGCCTGCTACAGTTGAGATGCGGGTGAACAGCGGTGTTTGTTCACCCACTTCGGTCAAGACTTTGGCGGTTGTATACTTTTCCAGGGATTGGGTGAGTTCGAAAAAGCCGTGAGCGCCGGTGCCGCGGGCATGAACGATACGCTCTGGAATTCGCTCGTGGTCGAAATGAGTGATTTTTTCACGCAGAATGAAATCTTCCAATAGCGTCGGACCGGTCGGATTGGCTCTCAGGGAGTTTTGATTATCTGAAATAGGTAGCCCCTGATTCGTTGTCAGCGCTGGCTGATCGCCGGTGACAGCCTGGTGCCACTCACCACCGTTGCCGACTGAAATAGCTGACTCTTCCAGTCCGGACTGGGCAGGTCCAGTTTTTATGGATAGAACCCGTGTTTTTGCTTTGCTCATCATGAACCCCCAATAGATTTTGCGTGCCAACTTAGAATGAGAATTATCATCCGATATCCGGCTGTTGGGGTCTGTACGTTGTCGTACACTCGATTAAGTTAATCACAGCAGTGCATCAAAATATGATTGTCATGAAGTCGGTATGAACCGCTGAATTAAATACCTTTAACTTCTGAACACGGGAATGCTCTTACAGTCTGCAATGGAGCTTAGACCTGCCAATGGGTATAGAGTGCTCAGCGGCAGGTATGGGTCGGGTGGCGACAGTAATCTCGTTAAAAATATTACAATTTTGAATGGCCGGTATTGAGATTTTTTTTCAAAACGATGCCCCCGCTGTTTTTAGAAAATCGATCTCTTCCGGTGTTGATGTGCGACCGAGAATTGCGTTGCGGTGCGGATAACGGTCAAAACGGTCGATGATTTTCTTGTGCCGAAGCTCGAATTCTAGGTTTGCTTCCATACCTGGCAGGCTGAACAACCCAACCGCAACTGCGTGGATCATCAGCGACTCGCTGTGCATGTATGGCATGTAGAGAAAGGCCCGTTGTTCGATGTCCAGTTCGTGGTCGGCATTGACGGTAACCGCAGTTTGCGCCAGAGCCAGCGCAAGGGGATCATAGGCAAAGGCTTTGGGATGATTGCGATAGATATTGCGTGAAAACTGGTCGAAAATAATGATTTCGGCCAGTCGGCCTTTGGCTGACTCACGCCAACTATAAACCTTAAAAAATCAGTCAAACAAAGCGCTATAATCTGAAGTGTCCGAATTACTTGAGCTGAGCCATGGTATTACCGCCTAAAGTTATTCACCCAAAGGGTGACACAGAACCAAACCTTAAAAAGCGTGAAATCAGCGCACTGGTTGCCGATACATTTGATGGAAAAATCCATATTGAGTGGGATCCGCAAGCGCAAGTCACCCCATTAGGGCAGTTGCCGTTTTTCATCCAGTTTTTAAAAATGGGGCATTTATTCGCACCTTGGGTAGATGAGTGTCCTTTGAGCTATGCCAGCAATAACGCACCCAAAAAAGTCAATGTGCTGGGATCGTTTTTGCTATCAATCCGGGCGGGCCATACCCGCTATGCCCATATCACCAGTTTAATGGGGGACGGTGTCAATTCCACATTGTTGGGCATGACTAAAGTGATCAGTGATGACGGCGCCCGTAGAGCACTGGCTAAGATTGAAGAGGAAGACGGGGTTCGTTGGCTGCAAGATCATTTGTATCGCTGTTACAGTCCTTTGCTCAGTCAATCGTGGATACTGGATACTGATGTCACAGTTAAGCCCTTGTATGGCAAACAAGAAGGAGCCGTTATTGGTTATAATCCACATAAGCCGGGGCGTCCCTCTCATACCTATCACACGTACATGATCGCGAATTTGCGCCTAATTCTTGATGTCGAGGTTCAGGCCGGCAACCAAAGTTCATCGGCCAATTCAGCGCTAGGGCTTTGGGCATTACTGGAACGCATACCCCGCGCAAACTGGCCTGCCTTTATTCGCGGCGACTCCGACTGGGGTAGCGATGCCATCATGACTGAAGCCGAGCAACTCGGCATAGACTATCTGTTTAAGCTCCGGCAATCAGCTAACGTCAAGAAGCTGATTCTTCAAAAGCATTGTGAGTCGGACTGGCAACGCACCCATGACGGTTGGGAAGCGCTATCCACTGAGCTCAAGCTGAACACTTGGAAACAGTCGCGTCGAGTCGTTCTGGTTCGGCGTCGATTATCTAAGGCTATTGTCATCGCACCGGATTCAGATAAGGCGCTACCCCAACAACTTTCTCTGCTGGAACCGGCGGAAAATATGGCAGCCTACGAGTATAGTGTTTTGGTGTCATCACTGGATGCCGAAGTAACCACTATCGTTCAACATTATCGGGATCGTGCCGATTGCGAAAATAACTTTGATGAAATAAAAAACCAATGGGGCTGGGGCGGATTTGTGACCCAGAAAATCAAGCCTTGTCGTTTGATCGCTCGAATGATTGCCCCCATCTATAACTGGTGGTCACTGTTTGTCAGACTGGCAGAACCGGATAAGCATTATGAAGCCATCGTTTCCAGGCCTTTGTTATTGCATGGGGTGGGCAAGCAAACCAGCCATGCGGCTCAAAAGACCCTTACGATCACCAGTACCCACGGCAGAGCCTCTTATGTGCGGGCGGCCTATGAGCGGGTATGCGAGTTTTTTAATGAGCTCAAAGTTATTGCGCCGCAGTTAACTCCACTTCAGTGCTGGTATCGTATTTTGAGTGAAGCAATGAAGAAATATTTGCTGGGAGCTATTTTAAAGGCACCTGATTTGATGATTTGTGACTACTAAATACAGGCAATAATCGGAAATACTTTGTCAAGTTTATGCTGAATATTTTTGGCAGAGTTAAACTCAACTGATTTTTTTAGGATAAAGCTCACAATGTCCGGCAGCACAGTGCAAAGCGCCGAAGCGTGACTCATTGTGCCAGTCCAAGTCGTCCGATGTTGCCCATCACCGCGTATTTTGGACGCAGCAGCACTGGGCGGTTTGAGACCGACTCCTGCAAGCCGACCTCGGGAGGCCAACTCCCATCTCTGATATTGCACCGCAAGCTTTCGCTTGCGCTCGTGACACACGTCCGACAGACTCCTAGAGGACTTTACTTATGGGATTAACACCAACACTCAAACCAACACCTGAACAGAAGCTGATTGTCAAACACCAGCACGCCAACGCCATGGTCGTGGCTGGACCAGGTTGCGCCATAACATCAACCATGGCGTTAAGGGCAAAGCATATGCTCGACCAGGGATACGGCCCTGAATCCATAGTCATACTTATCCGCCGATGTGTACTGGTGCCTAAACTGACCTTTTTAAGCTTTTCATAGAAGTGCCCCCGTAAGACAATAGGAGTCAGATCAGAAGCTTTGGTTAGCCCGTACTTTTTGAGGTATCCTTTGTGGAAACCAGATATCACTACGTAACAGGCATTTAAAGGCGCTTTTAACAAATACTGCAATTCATTCAGCCACTAATCAGATATATACGATGAATACCCTAAACGCCGCCTCAAAAACTGTTAAAACAAGAAGAGCTGTTTCATTTACTGAATACACAAGCTCATCCGGCTCGTTGTCAAAAACGTATAACTCGATGTTCAAGTTTTTAAATTTTTTGCAGCCTGGTTCTTGAGAAAGTCATCCAGCAGCTCGGTACTGTAGTGAAGCCGTCGATCCTAGGCGCCCTAAATCTCTCCCAACCATATGCTTGCCAGAAGGCATTAACTGAAAAACATCATCAATAAGTCCAGCCAATTGCTTAAGCTTATCCGCAGGATTCTTATCCTCTAACAAGGCTTTGATAAATTCAATCAGCACATCCATTTGAGATTTTCGTTGCAGGCTGCCTACGGTATACGCGGGCAGTTTGTTTTCTATGCGGGCCGTCTGCTCTGGGTGAAGGAGGAGGCAATGGTCAAACAACAGACTCAGGATCAGGCCTCGGCTTGATCCCTCTTCATCCAATTGTTTGGCCTCACGCCCCCAACCTTCATAAAGCTTCCAGTCCTCAAAGAAAACCTCTACAAGCCACCTCAACGTATAGGCTTGAACAGTATCCATTGTGCGCCACGTCATGTCGGTGGCCACCAAATAGCGGTAATCGGTTTCACCTTCATATTTCAAGGCAACAATTAAGCGTTTTTTGCCATGAGCAAGTACTTTTAATCGCGCACTGCTCACCGTCGCTTTAACCTCTTCACCGCCACGCACCCGCAAAGTCACTTCCACGCCTTTGTTGATGGTATCAAAATAATCTTTCAAATTCCTTTTCTTGCCGCTATATTCAATGACTTGGTTCTCGCGCAACTGGCTAATAACCTGGGTAATACCACATATCCGTGAAGCTTTATCCATAAAACTCGCTTCACCGTACAGAGCGTCAGCTAACACGGCTTTGATTTTAATATTGCCGTGAGCATCCTTGAATGCTTGCAGTAGTCGTAACGCAAGCTGCGTTTTTGTTGGGTAGCGGCTATCTCGCTCCGGCCGAGCAGGGCGATCTTTTTTTGCCACCCCCTCTTTTTTCAAGCGTTTATCTTCTTTAACCCATGCCGTCAGCACAGGATCTGGCCTGTAAAAAGCAAAGCCTACTGGAAGTGTGACTGTCTGCGTGACCAACAACAATAAAACCACCGTCTGTCCGTTGACATAGCCACCTGAAGCCTTGTGTTTTTGCTTATGCACACCATAAATTCGCTTGGTTCGCTTTGAGCGTGCCCGATCAGATTCATCAAGAACCAGCACGCCTTCAGTAATTCCGTGCCGCTCCAAAACTAAGGTCACACTCGCCAAAAGCAAATGATCCCAGGCTATTTTTGCTTCGCGAAACATCCACGAAAGTGCGGCAATCTTGTGTTCTCCCAAGCTCGCACGCTCGAACTTCGCCCAGCACACCGAATTGGTCAGTAACATCCCCGTTAAACAAAATCCTAGCCAAGTCTTTTGTAGGTGCGTCAGCCTGGCATTGGACTTTAGCTTTCCCAGGGCTGCATCTAAATCAGTGACAAACGATTTTATAAAGTGTGCCGGCTCGTACATCAACATGGTGTTGAAATACGTGGCAGTTTACACTGATTAGCTTACCCGTTTTCCGGCTGTATTTCTAAGCTTAAAAACTTGAACATCGAGTATAAGCTAATAAATAAAAAAATTAGCAAGAATGCGTCGGCAACGATGTATGAAGGGACTGCAAAGCGGATCACTATGCCTTTTAAACAGTTTGCCAGCGCATTATCAAAAGCCACGGACAAACAGGCATTTGGCTACGGAAACTGTTTAAAAAAATATCCGGATGAAGTGCATATAGTTGTAAGCGATAAAGAAAACTCAAAAAATAATATTCTTTCCCGCACCAAAAAGTTTTTCAAGTATCGGGAGCAACCAGGCATTTTGATGCTTGACTATGACCCGAGTGAATATGGTTCAACCCTAACAGCCGATGAATTGATGGAAATATTATTTGACATTGACCCTGGCATTGAAAAAGCTGCCAGGGTTGTTCGCGGCTCAGTATCTGCCGGTGTTCACTTGACTGGAAAGAAACCAAAAACCAATAAAGGTTTTCACATTTATATTCCTGTCAAAGATGCTTCCGGCATACCGAAGTATGGCAAGCTATTGTTTGATCACTTATGGTTGAAAGGCCATGGCTATATTGCTTTGTCGGCAAATGGTGGTTTATTGGTGCGATCACCTATAGATGCGGCTGTGTTTAGTGGGGAACGCCTGGATTTTGTGGGAAAGCCTATTATATTAAGTGATGGTCTTGAATATACGGAACCTCATGTAAGCTATGTTCAGGGAGCATATTTCGACACATCGGAACTGCCAGGGCTTGATGGCAAACAATCAGCGACACTTAAAACTCTAATTGCAGAAGCAAAAAAAGCCATCAAGCCAGGCAGCGAACAAAAAAAACTTGAGTTCAAAAAAAATAAAATCGATGAGATAGTACAAGAGACCGGCATTCCATGCAAAGAAGCCGCTGATCTTGTTACAAAAATATTTGCTGGTAAATGCATAAAACTGTGGGGTGATTGGATTCTTGAATTTTCAGATGGAGACATATCAGTTGCCAACCTCTTGGAAGACCATGAAAAGTATGATGGTAGGGCACTTGCAGACCCAATTGAAGGCAAGGGGTATGGAAAAACAACTGCAAAGTTTTGGTGGAATGACGGCAAACCAATCATACGCAGTTTCGCTCATGGCGAAGATAAAATTTACAATTTATTTACCCATGAACCTAAAAGATACATTGAGGGAATTGAGCCGCACTTTAGTGCTCCAAACCACATATCTAGGGATGAAGCTTGTGAGAAAATGGCGCAAGCTGCAAGGCAGTGGTTAAAAAATCCTAAAGGCCATTTCGCCATTTCTGCTCCAGCTGGGATAGGTAAGACGAGAATTGTCCTAGAACACGTTGCTTCGGCGGCAACTAAAAAGTTTATTGAGTATTATGTGCCGACACATCAACTCGCCAATGAAGTAATGGATACCTTGTTGAAAATTAATCCTAAATTGAAGGTTACCGTTATTCGGGGTAGAACTCATGTTGATAAAAATCATGCAGGATCTATTGCACCATGTAAAAAGTCAGATTTGATTCAGTCAATACAAGATTATGGATACAACATCTACGAAAGTGTTTGCCAAGATTGTAAGCATTTTTATAACTGTGAATATTTAGATCAATTTACTGATGACATACAAATACGTATTTTTACGCATAAATATTTGCAGTTAGGCCGTGGCCTTGATAAAAAAATTCCTGATATGGCAATCATTGATGAAGGATTTTTTACCGGCATGATAAACAACCGTGTGACCACTTTAGGCACTATTGAAAATTATATTGGAAATAAAAAGTTAACGGATGTGATTTGTGAGTCCCTTTCAAGCAAGAGACCAGTGTTGGCCAAGCTGCGGAAGACTTTTGGGGATGATGTCATTAGCGAACTGGATTGCGCCATCAAACAAGTTTTGCCTAGCTTGCCAGAAGTCACGGCCAAAACTGATGCCGCTAAAATAAAACAAAAACTTGGCCATGGCTTGAAGGAGCGACAAATACTGGCCGTTATGTTTGAACAGCTAAAAACAGAAATTCAAGCATTTCCAGCACGAAAACATTCAATTACTGTTCGGCTGGTTAATGACAAGGTGGAAATTGCCTGCCGCCATGAATTGGATAGATTCAAAAAGGTGTCAGGGGAAAGCATTGCTTATGTGCCTGTGCTATGCATTGACGCTGATTTTTCCCAAAAAGTGGCCAAAGTATTTTTACCAGGTATCAAGAGAACCAAACTGTCAGTAGGACGTAATGCCTACATCACACAAATTTATAGCACGACCAATGCAAAGTCGAGGTTCACCCCAAGAAAAAATGCGGCAAAAGGTGGGCGAGAAAGTGACGCTGCCAAAACACACATAAAAAATGTTCAAGGCATTATTGATAACGTATGCTCAGATTATGGGAAAGCCTTAATAGTTGGCTACCAAGATTTGGTTGGCAATGAGAAAACGGGCATTAAATCTAAAGTTGTTTTACCAAAAGGAAGTGAATCTGTGCATTTTGGTGCGTTGCGAGGTTTAAACAAATTCAAAGATCTCAACACTGCAATTATTATTGGCCGGAATCAACTGCCATTGGATGTGCTTGAATCACAGGCGGCGGCACTCTGGTGGGATAGTCCAAATGAACTCGTCTTTACCGGAAAAGTTAGTTTTCAACAACGCGGCTACCGGCTTCGAGATACTGACAAAAAGCTCGGTGTCCTTGTGATGGTGTGTGCAGACGATCGTGCTCAATTGCTACAAGAATTGCAACGCGAAAGCGAGAGTTTACAGGCGATAGATAGATTGCGGCTCATCCATAATGATGAAATTAAAAATGTATTTTTGTTGTCTAATGTGCCGCTGGATATTACTGTTGATAGTCTAGTAAGTTTTAAAGAACTAAAAAACTGGAAAACAAGCATTGAAAAAGCATTGATGCGGGAAACTAATGGGGTTTTACTTTTAGGTAGTGATTACTTGGTAAAAAATTACCCCGATCTTTTTTCCAATCTAAGCATGGTGAAAAACAAAGTTGGTGCCGCTGGTTTGGCACGTAAAATGGAAGACATCAAAAGATCTGCCAGCTCCCTAGTTTTTAATAAAAAAGAATATAACTTAGTAAGCTTTAGGGTGAAAGGAGAAAAAGGAAATAACAGAAAAGCCTTGGTACCCAGAAAGATGTTATATGTAGTTATAAAAAAGCACTTGAAGGATTATTTCAAAAAAGACATTGAAATATTTGAGTCTACAATAACTAGACGCGGACTAGAAGACATGAAGCCAATAGTAAGTGATTTTGATGATATTGCAGACCGTTGTAGTAGATTGCCACAATACTATGATTCAAGTTATGATGTTTGGTATGTGAAGATTGATGATGACGAAGAATAAATATATAACTATGTTGGCTAAAAGTGACTTGTGGTAACCACAACAATATACATCATCACTTTATACATAAGTCCGAAAAGGCCAATAAAATCAATGCTGTTTCTAAAAAGATACTTCATTGATTTATAATTATTCTTCAGACTTGTGTGTAAGCAAATGCAATATACATGTATTTTGGTATGTTTGTCTTAAGCTTTTAATGGGTAGATTGTTTCTTGAGTTATTTGCCAAGTAATACCAGTTAAAAACGTTTAAATGCCGGTAAATATTTTTATGTTTTTTAACGCTTAGAAATTGCTTTATAGAGATCTAAACATAATGCATTAATGTTTCATTATGTTTAAATTACTATAATATAATTAATATAGAGATCTAAACATAATGCATTGATTCACATATTACATTATCATAGTTGTTCGTCAAAATCGTGCATTATGGTATGTTACTATTAATTACCATAAATTAGGCACCAACACGGGTATTTACAAGCTAACTGGGTTAATGTACGGTTTTTCCGAAGCTAATGCTTGGTTACCGCCGGATTATGCAGCGCAACATACTCTCTCTTTTTAGACGCTTTTTCCTGCCGAAAACAAACAACCAGACAGCAAATTCCCGACATTTATTATTTTTATCACCACCCGTCAAAAACGTACATTCTGACAACGATAGCAGAAATAAAGCATCTAAATATTAGCTATTACGACAACCGCACTTTTATCTTTTTTTTACTCGATTAAATTAAAGTGCGTTCATTATTTATTTTTGATTTTTTGCAGCCTTATTTTTTACCAAACACGTTAAATACACTTCACAAATCTAGTCTATGTTAGGTGCTGCTTATTTTCCATTAAAAGCCGGAATGCCGATTTAGACGAAACCCACCACTATAGAAACTTAGTGGGATCTTTGTCCAAAGATATATTTGCCGAAAGTCCCTAGGCCAGACCACGCCTAGTATTGTTAAAAACACTCCATTTAGTTTCCCCATCTTTCTTTGTTAATTTCGCAAAATAATAGAATCTATGTTAGTGTTCGGAAAAATCGGCATTTCGACAGCTTGGTTGCTTTTATTCTTCGATTTTTACGGATTTGTTTAATGTTTGCGAGAAATTCAACATTGTTCATGCGGATCTCATTTGCGCAACTATTTTCCAAAAAATTAAAAATGTAAAAGGTTTACGCAAATAGCGTTTTGCTATTTTGCATAACTTTATAAAAGGAAATGAATCATGTCAGATAAAATATCGTATCAAACAGAAAATGGTTGCTTTGTTATCCACCATTCAGAAAGCAATACTGAAATACAATTGTGTAACTTCACAGCAAAGATAATAAAAGAAGAAAAGCTTATCCATGAAGATGGCACTTCTGAAGTGTTTGTTCACATAGATGGCAAAACAAAAGATGGGATCATACTTAACAGAGTCCGGTTAAGTATGGCTGAGTTTGACAAGCCATCCTGGTTTAGAAAAAGCTGGGGTTCCGTTGTTCAACTAAATCAACATGGCGTAAAAAATGCATCTACACATTTGCCTCTAGCAATTCGCGCAAATAGCCTCGACTCGATTTGTTATGAAAGTGTTTATGGCAAAACAGGCCTAGTCTTTGATAAACAAAATTCACCAATATTCTTGTTTAATAATGGTGCTGTCACAAGTACAGGAGTTGATCCCAACTACCGGGCTAGCTTACCTGATGAAATAAACTTTTATAGTTTAGAAGAAAATGTCTTAAGCAAAGCAGACCTTAATTCTGAAATTAAGGAAGTGCTTGGGTTGCTAGATTTATCCGATAAAAACCCATACATTGGCACCTTGTTGTGCCTTGCTGCATTTAGGGCTGATATTAGCATCTGGTTGCCTGTTGATTTTTGGTTTTTTTTAATTGGTGGCAAAAAAAGTTCCACAAATAAAATAGCTAAGGTCATTCAAAGTTTTTTTGGATCTTTCCAGAAAGAATCAGTTTTATTACCTTGGGCTTCATCACCGACTAAATTAGATGACTTGGCCAAAGCAGCTACCAATACTGTGTTCACCGTGAGTAATTTTGAATACCCTTCTGATTCAAAGCGACTTCCAGAATACATTAAAAAGGCCAATGACTTTTTTCTAAAAATTCATAGCCGTACTTCTAGGCTATGTCATCGTTAAATATTGAAAATTCCCCAGAGCAGCATTGAGTAGGGTTTCCGGCGTGAGTTGGCAGTGTTGTTCAAAAGCCCGTCGCCAGCCCAGGTAGTTTGGCAAGTATTTGGTAGCTA
>NZ_JAWPOH010000081.1:0-11557 GCF_037671525.1 Methylobacter svalbardensis | reverse complement strand
TTTAGCGCCGATGATAGTGTGGCAGTTTGCCATGCGAAAGTAGGGAATTGCCAAGCTCTTAAATTAAAAACCCAAGTCTCTGCACTTGGGTTTTTTTTTGCCTTGCGTTTGATTCAACTTAGCGAATGTTATTTATGCGTTCAATCTAAGTAGGGTTTGTGATTCAAAATTTGGTACCTTTACCCTCATTAGGATATAAGACGTAGAGTAATCGATGTACAATCCTTTTAAAGGTTAAACAGGTACTCTGATGGAAAACGAACTTACTTTTGCTCTTGGCCCTGTGGTGATAGGTGTATCGTTAATCACTACCTGGGGTATCATGTTGCTGATTACGGCAATAGCCTGGTTTTCAACCCGGCATCTGGATAGAGTACCCGGCACGTTGCAGACAATCGTCGAAGGCATAGTCGCTGCTATCGACGAGGCCATTACCGCTGTCGCACCGGAACATGGGCGGCAGATTATGCCTTTTATTGCGTCCCTTTGGCTGTTTCTGATTATTGCCAATCTGGTCGGATTAATACCGGGTTTGCATTCGCCGACCCGTGACCTTTCAGTAACCTCAGCGCTAGCAATACTGGTGTTTTTCTCGGTACACTGGTTTGGCATAAAAACCCAAGGCTTGAAAAGCTATCTGCATCATTACCTGACCCCCAGCCCGATTTTGCTGCCTTTTCATATTATCAGCGAGCTTACCCGCACTCTGGCGCTGGCTATCCGTTTATTCGGTAATATGATGAGTCTGGAAATGGCGGCGATGTTGATATTACTGGTGGCAGGATTTCTCGCGCCGATTCCTATTTTAATGCTGCACATCATTGAAGCTCTGGTACAGGCTTATATTTTCGGCATGCTGGCGCTGATCTATCTGGCCGGAGCTATACAATCCCAACAACTTAATTCATCGGAGTAACTTATGTCTGATATCGCCTCGATCGTCTTTGGATCCAGTATCGCTGCTATTATAGGTATCGCGCTGGGCGTAATGCTCCCTGCTTTGGCTATGGGTAAAGCTATCGGCAGCGCGCTGGATGCCTTATCCAGGCAACCGGAGTCGGAACGCTCGATTATGCGTACCTTGTTTATCGGATTGGCTATGATTGAATCACTGGCTATCTATTGTCTGGTAATTATTTTGATCGTGTTGTTCAGGAACCCGTTACTTGAATACATCGTGAAATAATTCGAAGGTACAAATATGGAATTCAATCTATCTACTTTTGTTCTCGAGATTATCAATTTCCTGATTCTGATCTGGATTTTGCAGCGGCTTTTTTATAAGCCTTTGCTGGAAGTGATTGCCAAGCGCAAGCAGTTTATCGACCAATCGCTAAATGACGCAAAAAACCTGCAACAGCAGGCGGAACAGCAATGTAGCCTTTATGAAAACCGGCAAAAACTCTGGGAGCAGGAAAAACAGGCCGCTATCACCGCTCTGCATCAACAACTCGAAGCCGAAAGAAGAGTGCAACTGGATAGGTTAAATGTCGATCTTGAGCAAGAACGACAAAAAGCCAAAGTGACGCTGTCAAAGCAGCAGCAGGAGCTGCAACAACAGGCCGAAAAACAGGCCTTGAAAAGCGCCGCTAAATTTGCCGGAATGCTGTTGCAACAATCCGCAGGGCCTGATCTGGAAGCGCGCTTATTTACGCTGCTGATAGACAACTTGACGACCTTGCCGGATGCCTGCAAGCTGTGTTTGACCATGCTCGGCGCTAAAAAATCGGTGCCTATAAAAATAACCAGCGCTTATTCGTTATCTATTGAAATGCGTCACCAGCTGGAACAAAAGCTGGGTGCGTTAATTAGCAGTCAAATCATTTTTCAATACCTTCAGGATGAAGCACTCATTGCCGGTCTGCGTATGGACATCGGCGCTTGGGTGCTAAACGCCAACCTGCAACACGAACTGATCGGTTTTGCCGAGATTGTCAATGAATCGGATTGAAAGTATGCCCAACAACAGCCTACTGGACAAACAAGCCGATTGGATGGCTAATTATCAACTAGGATTGCGAGTTACCGAACAAGGCACAGTAGTCTCCATCGGCGACGGCATTAGCTGGATCAAGGGCCTGCCATCGGCGGCTATCGATGATATTCTGGTTTTTGCTGACGGCAGCCGGGGCATGGTTTTCGATCTTAACCGCGACCGAATCGGCGCAATTTTATTGTATGAAACTGACGCCCTTACAGCGGGCACTATGGTTCATTTTTCCAAACACTCGCTCAGCATACCGGTCGGCAACGAGTTTTTAGGTCGGGTAATTGACCCGCTGGGAACACCATTGGACGGACAAGTTCCCCCATCTTCGGCCGGGCGCGAAAATATGGAAAAAGGCTCGCCCGCGATTATCGCCCGCGATTTTGTCCATAAACCGCTGCATACCGGCATTAAAATCATCGACACCCTGATTCCTATTGGCAAAGGCCAGAGGCAATTGATCGTTGGCGATGAAGGTCTGGGCAGAACTTCAATCGCTATCGATACCGTCATTAATCAAAAAGATAAAAATGTAGTCTGCATCTACGTGCTGATTGGTCAAAAACGCTCTGCCGTGGTCAGCACCATAGAAACCCTGAAGAATTATGGCGCACTGGAATACACCGTGTGCATGGTCGCCGAAGCCAGCGCCTTGCCCGGTTTACAGTATATCGCGCCGTTTGCCGGTTGTGCGCTGGCCGAATACTGGATGGCGCAAGGACGGGACACGCTGATTATTTACGATGATCTGTCGACCCACGCCAGGACTTATCGGGAGCTGTCTTTGCTGCTGCGCCGTCCGCCCGGTCGCGAAGCCTATCCGGGCGACATCTTCTTTGTCCATTCCCGCCTGTTGGAACGTTCGACCTGCTTGAATGCCGAAAACGGCGGCGGCAGTATGACCGCCTTGCCGATTATCGAAACCCAACAAGGGGAAATTGCCGCCTATATTCCAACTAATCTGATATCCATTACCGATGGGCAAATCTATCTGGATAACGATTTGTTTGTGTCGGGATTCCGCCCGGCCATCGACATCACCCGCTCGGTATCGCGAATAGGTGGCAAGGCTCAGGATATGAGTATCCGCGATCAGGCCGGGCAAATGAAGCTGGATTATCTGCAATTTCTGGAGCTGGAAGCCTTCACCCGTTTCGGTCAACGGCTGGAAGCGTCAATGGAAGCGAGAATCAAGCGGGGGCGGTTGCTTCGGGAGCTGTTAAAACAGGATCGACTGACGCCGCACAGCAACCTGTTTCAACTGGCTTGGCTTACGGCGTTTAATGCCGGACTGCTCAATCAGATTGATCCTAACCACATTGCACACATGTTGGTTAATATCGAGCAAGGCATCGAAACCACATCTTTGACTTTGGACAGTAGCTCCGAACAATGGCAGCAAGCGCTCCGCGAATGGCTTAAATCGTCATGAGTCTTAGCCGCGAACTGCAACTGCATATCACCCAGCTGAAGGAGATACGCAGTATTTTAAATTCGATGAAAAACCTGGCTTTTATGGAGATTCATAAACTACAGCGGTTTAGAACCATGCAAGGTCAGGCCGTGGCTAATATTGAACGGGCGGCGCTGGACTTTCTGGATTTTTATCCCGGCTTGGCAGAGATTGACGACAACGCCGCACAGCTCTGTATTTTGCTGGGAGCGGAACGCGGATTTTGCGGCGATTTTAACGAAAGCCTGATTGATTCGATTGCAAACCAAGCTTATACCGGCGTTATTGCGGTTGGCAGCCGACTTTGCAACCGGCAGGAGGACATTATTCCCGAGGTCATAGCGACACTCGAAGGGGCTAATGTCGCCGAAGAAGTACCCGCAATCATTAGCCGCCTGATTGGCGCCCTCAACGCATTACACGGCAAAGCCACTCCCGCATTACAGTTGACCGTTGTTTATCACGATACCGCAGCCAGTTCAATTAGCCAACGGCAGGTACTTCCACCCCTTCCTCAGCAAAATGAGAGTACCCTTCACTACCGCAACCCGCCGGTACTGAATCTTGAACCCGGCGATTTTTTTGCGAACTTAATCGATCATTATCTATTGGCCGTGTTGCATGAAATTTTTTACATCTCCCTAACGGCAGAAAACCACAGCCGTCTGCAGCATCTGGAAGGCGCGGTAAACCACCTGGACGATGAAACCGTAAAGCTGCAAAGAAAATCCCAGATTTACCGTCAGGAAGAAATTACCGAAGAGATTGAAGTTATCTTGTTAAATGCGGAGAATCTTTAGCTTGGTTGGGTTTCGTTGTGCTCTGTCCATTTCATGGCGCTAAAAAAGCGAATACTACGATACTTTTATTCCCCGCAATTTGATTACTCTCACTGCTTTCACGTTAGTCTTTAATCAGAAAAAATACATTAAAAATACCAACCACTAATCCCGTAAACAATAAGCTGAGCGTCCAGCGCATCGAATAGCCTTCCATCATGCCGTCCAGCCAGCGGCCTAAATAAACGCCGCCAATAACAGGCAATATCATGACCAAACCCAGTGTGCCGATATAAACGGTTTGTGACAGCAGATTAGGTCGATCATGCTCCGCTTTTTTGATGCGTTTGATCTGGCTTTCAATTTTCTTTTTGAGGCGTTGTTGAGTATTCATGACTGCCAACTGGTTTTGCGTTTAAGCGCCAACATGCGTTTCATCATGGCCTGTTCCATCCGGTGCAGGCTTTCCCTGGTTGCACGCAGATCTTCCTCCTCGGCTATCAATTGCTGCTCCAATAAGGTACTGATCCGTTCAAGGTCGGTGTCGATCAGAAAATGCCGGGTGCTGACCGTCAACTCGTTATTGTTGAAATAGACAACCGCTCCCGGCAAAGCCAGATATTGCCATTCATCTAACGACAGGGAAAAACGCGCCAAACCGAAAACCAATGTAGTCATAAATCGCGCATGATTGGCTTGAATGCCGAAGCAGCCGGTAGCGTCTTCACCGATAAAGGAGGTGACGCCGGCGATGTGTTGTTCATGGCTTGCATCAAACAGATTCAGCACGAATTGATTCATGACTCGTCCTGCATGGAGCCGCGCATATAGCATTGCTCTTCGGATAGATCATCATAATGTCCCGCCAAAAAGGCTTCGCAATCGGTCAAGGTTTGTGCCAGCGGCACGGAAACTCCGGTTTGTTTGGTGTGCTGAGCCAAAACTGCAAACGGCTGGGTCAGATAACGTTGCAATTTACGGGCGCGCATAACGATTTGTCGATCAACCTCGGCCAATTCTTCAATGCCCAGCATCGCGATAATATCCTCCAGTTCATGATAACGCGCCAGATGTTCGCGCACCGCTTCGGCAATTGCATAATGGCGATCCCCCAGTGTATTTCTGTCCATCAGTTTACTGCTGGAGCGCAACGGATCGACTGCCGGGTAAATGCCTTTGCTGGCCTGATCCCTGGACAGGATAACCGTGGTATCCAGATGGCTGAGTATCGCGCTGACCGCCGGGTCGGTCATGTCATCGGCCGGTACGTAGACCGCCTGCACCGAGGTGATGGCACCTTGCCGGGTGGAAAGTATCCTGTCCTGCAACTCAGCAACTTCCGTGGTCAAGGTCGGCTGGTAACCCACCGTAGCGGGCATACGACCCAGCAGGCTGGAGATTTCACTGCCGGCCTGAACAAAACGGAACACATTGTCGACCACAAACAGCACTTCTTTATGCAGGGTGTCGCGCAGGTATTCGGCATAAGTCAGCGCTGATAGCGCGACACGAAAACGCACGCCGGGCGATTCATCCATTTGTCCGAACACCATCAGAGTATCGTCCATGACGCCCGCCTGTTGCATTTCCCGCCATAATTCGTGGGCTTCGCGGATGCGTTCGCCGACTCCGGCAAAGACCGAAACGCCTTTGTGGATCGCGGAAACGGCATGGATAAATTCCATGACCAGCACCGTTTTGCCGACCCCCGCGCCACCGAATAACCCGGTTTTTCCGCCTTTCACGAAAGGACAGAGTAAATCGATGACTTTAATGCCGGTTTCTAAAATGCCGCTCATGCCGATGGCTTCGGATAGCGGCAGCGGTTTAGAGTGAATATTGCGGAATTCGGTTTTAGGCAACGACGGCAGTCCATCCAGCGGCTCGCCGAATATATTCAGCAACCGGCCCAGACATTGTTCGGAGACAGGGACATGCAAAGGCGCGCCGGTATCGAATACGGTCATGCCCCGGCTTAATCCGGCCGTGCCGTGCAGAGTGATAGCCCGGATATGCCGTTCATCAAGATGCTGATGGACTTCGAAAAAATAGACGGTGTGGTCGAAACAGGTGCATAAAGCCTGACGCAAAGGCGGCAACTGGGTGCAGTCGATAATCACCACCGGGCCATGCACTTCAACGATAGTTCCGATGACTGGGCGAGGTTCCTGTTGTATCTGCAAACTGTCCAATAGCGGCGACTCCAAAGGTGACGAATAAATTATGATGCTTTGTTAGTAGTCTACTTTTACCACGAAGACATGAGCGACTACAAGAATGAAGGATGTAAATCCACGCAGGAGCAGTGTGCTGATTCCCAATCTCCAGATTGGGAACCCGGGATGCGAAGCTCCAGCTTCGCGAGACGGGAAGCTGGAGCTTCCGTAACCTAGTTCCCAAGCTTGAGCTTGGGAACTAGCGAATCTTCGGGAAGTTATCACCGACTTTTCGTAGGCATGATGACGCGGGAACAGGCGGCGCTTAATTCCAGGTAAACATCTTCAGGCCTTGTTTCGTAACGCCTGGAGAAATGGAACGGCACCAGTTGTTTGACATCGGCGGCGCTTGCAATCTCTCCGCAGGCCAGCGCGGTCAGATGGCCGGTTCTCCGTGCCTGATCGATGTCGTCTTCCAGAAAAGAAGCTTCGCAGAAAAAGAAGTCGGCCTTGTGCGCCAACGCGGTCAGGGCGGCGCGGTTGGTTGCCGTATCGGCCAGATCGGTCGCATAGACCAGTTTTTCGCCGGGCGTGACGGTAAGGAGAAGGTCGCCCAGTTCTCCCGCCATCCGGCTGCTGTTATCGGTCAGCCGGATCATCGCTGCGGTATCGCCTGCGCCGATGACCCGCTTCAGCTCGTTCAGCCAAGGCCCGGCATCTAAGCCCAAGGTTTTCAGAACGGTATTGTCAACGTTGAATTTGGCCTTGCTCTCGAAGGCATAGGCCTGCACCGGCGTGTGGTGATCCAGCGTGATCGTGCGGACAGTGAACTGCGGATCGTCCACGATCAATCCTTCGGCAAGCTGAATTTCCGGGAGATCGACGCAATCCCCGCAGCCCGTCTGAATACGAGCCCGTTGCAGCCGGTTGCCGTGAATTTCGGCGATTTCGAAACGCGGCCCGGTATCTCCGATGCGATCCCAAAGAACGCCGTCGATCATGCCTTTAACATGGCCGATCAAACCCGGCGGGCCGAAAATCCGGCAGCTAGGAAAATCGCCGACGCGGCAGCGAAGCAGCCACAAGAAGCCGCCGATATGATCGATATGGGCATGGCTGATGAACACATCGCTGACTTGATGGGCGATTCGGGTGGACAATCTTCCCGAATCGCCCAGGTCGAACAGCAGGCTGCGTTGCTGCTGGTGCAGGCGCAGATGCAGCAGCGGGTCGCCGAACACGCCGTTGACCATCGTGGCGTACATGCCGCGTAATTTGGCCGTAGGCCTGGGCCCGCCGCTGTAATCCGTCGTCGGATAGGGCATCGCGTCGGGCGGTGGCAGAAATTGCAGGTTGCCGGATGCAAACGGCGCGGCGCTGACCAGCAGACCGTTTTTTTCGCAACGGGCATCCCGCACCAGCAATGTCCGGGTGGTTGCCGCAGCCGCAGGCAGCCGGATTTGAAGTTTCCCGTCTTGCAGCGCGATGATCTCGCCGATGCTGACGGTTCGGTCGGTATCGATAAAAGCGCATTGGCGGCCGGTCCAGGCATCCGGCACATCGATGGTCGGCGGCGAGCCGGTCACGCGAAGATCGGCAAGATCAAGCGTTATCCCGTCGCTGACGGCGAGGTAAGCTCGCCATTGCCCGGTTCGTTTGTGCGCCCTGGTCTTTTGGCCGGGACGGCAGGCCTCAGGATGGGCATGCACCGGCAGGATGCGGACGCCCAACGACAACAGTTCGTTCATTAACGGCAGCGGTTTCGACTGGCGGTTCAGCACCAACACGGTATCGATTTGCAACAGCTCGACCATGCCGGTCAGCAATTCCGAACCCGCAATGCCCCGGACCACGCCGGGGGCGTCGATCAGCATCAAGCCCGGGGGAGCCTTTTGCATTAACCGGCTGACAGCCGACAGCAGCGGCAGGCGGAAACGGCCTGCATCCAGCGTGCAAAGCGCTTCAAATGCCGACACTTGCCAGCCGGACTCCCGCCACTGTCCCAGCGATACGGTTCCGGGCAAACCGAAGCCGGGCGATCCGGGATCGGCGGCGATGCAGAAGCAGCTTAGGCCTCTTTCGGATAATATCCGCGCGAGTTCGGCGGTCAGCGTGGATTTGCCGATACCGGTCTCGCCAAACAGTAAAATCCTTTGCCCGCCGCTCAGCAGTTGCTCGGCGAGGATTGAAGGGCAATAGGGCGATAACGGGAGTGGCGCTGGATGGGTCATGGCGGCTACCTGTGCTGGATCGTTTGCTACTATCGCAGAAAACCCAGGTCAGTGGCAATTATGACAAGCGGGATTGTTCACCGGCTCAAATCGACCCCTATGTGTAGGGGTCGCTATGTGTAGATTAACATAGCGACCCATTCCGGACGGTGAGACGGTGCAATATTTATTTAGAATAGGATATGTTGATGCTGAGACACAGACCAAGGCTTGTCGAGAGACATCGTCTCGAGTGATTATTTAGCCACTTAAGCAGCCCTGAATCAGAGGAACCAGACTCACGAATCAGAGCATCATGCTCTCCCACAATTCGCGAATCGATAACGTCACTCAAAAAGAGAAAATCTTCAGTCGAGCTCAATGTGCGATGGCGTACAGACTTACGGAGCGACTCATTTAATAATCTCTCAAGCTCAACACGGTGGAGACTCATTATGCCCCTTCCTAATATCTCAGCTGCTGACGAATACACCGCCCTCAACAAACTCAAGCAAGCGCAGTGTCATGGGTACCTCGCCGACAGGCTAATAACAATGTGGGTTACGGTGCATACGGGTGAGGTCTACTTTCGCGTTACCGCGCAACTTCAGCACAAACTGGTTCTGACTGTGTATGTGGTATCGTTGAGCAGCGAACCCCGCCGTCTGGTCGAGCAGATTACCGTTGCGCTCGACAACCTGTCGCTAGTGCCTTCAGGCATCGCGGCCATTACACCGAATCTAAAGGAATCGGCGTACAAACCATCATCGTTTAAGCAAACTTGCCGACTATGGCCACCCACCTCTCCAAGCTCGACCTGATTCTTAACACTATCACCGACGGCGTTTTGGTTGTAGATAGCCAGGGCGTCGTACTCTATGCCAACCACGCTGCCGAAATCCTGCTGGCACGCAGCCCGTTAGTCGGTCAATCGCTGGCGATTCCAGTCAATCCTGATAAAAGCAGCTATCAGGACATTAATCTGATACGTCCGCAGGGACTCGCTTGGGCAGAAATGCGTTCCGCACCGCTGGAATGGGACGGACAACCCGGCTACGTCATCGCCCTGCGCGACATCACCGACCGAAAGTCAGCAGAAGACGCGATCAAACAACTTGCCTTTTATGATTTACTAACCAAGCTTCCTAACCGTCGGCTGTTGCAGGAACGGTTGAAGCACAGCATTGACGTGGAACGCCGCGAAGGCAAGCAATTAGCCTTGCTGATGCTCGATCTGGATCGTTTTAAAGCAGTCAACGACAGCCTGGGCCATCAGGCGGGCGACGAACTGCTGCAACAAGTCGCTGAAAGAATCACAACCCGGTTGCGCGATGTAGACATGGTTGCCCGTTTGGGCGGCGATGAGTTTATCGTGTTGCTGGAAGATATTACTCACCCGGACGATGCCGCACGGGTCGCTGAAATAATTATCACTGATTTAAGCAAACCCTTTAAATTGATCCAAAGTGACGACGTACGGATTGGTGTCAGCATTGGTATCAGCCTGTATCCGCAACACGGAAATAACTCTGAAATATTACTGGATTACGCTGACGTAGCGCTGTATCACGCCAAAGAAAATGGACGTGGCTGTTTTGCCTATTTTTCCAAAGACCTGACGATTGCTGCATGCGAGCGTATTGCGTTGGAGGCACGGCTACGGAAGGCGATCGAACAACACGAGCTGCGCGTGTTCTACCAGCCGCAAATTGATATTGCCAGTGGGCGTATTGTCGGCGCTGAGGCCTTGGTGCGCTGGCAAGACCCTGTCGAAGGATTGATTCTGCCAATCCGCTTTATCGCCATTGCCGAGGAAACCAGTTTGATTGTGGAGATTGGCGAATGGGTGCTGAGAGAAGCGTGTCGGCAAGGTCGGCTGTGGCTGGATATGGAGTTGCCGCCGTTAACCATGGCGGTTAATGTTTCCTCGCACCAGTTCCATCGTAGCGACATTAGCGACTTAGCTGCAAAGGTACTGGCCGAAACCCGTTTTCCAGCAGGGCGGCTGGAATTGGAAATAACAGAAAGCGGATTGATGGAAAATCAGGACAAAACGACGGTTGTTCTCAACAGCCTGCATATACAAGGCATTCGTCTTGCCATTGACGATTTCGGCACAGGGTATTCGTCACTGGCTTACCTCAAACGTTTCTCTCTGGATGTGCTGAAAATCGACAAGAGCTTCATTGCTGAGATTCCCTATAATACTGACGACATGATCATTGCAGCGACCATTGTGGCGATGGGGCACACCTTAGGATTCAAGGTGCTGGCGGAAGGCGTTGAAACGCCGGAGCAGTTGGCTTTCTTACGCAAGACTGGTTGTGACCTTTATCAGGGCTTTATTAAAAGCCGCCCCTTACCGGCGAAAAAGTTTGCCGAGTTATTGTGTGATCAAAAGGGGGTAGTAACGGAGTTTAAAATGCATGACTTATAACTAAGGAGCTGTTAATAAATAAGTGTTACAAATAGATCGAAGATACCCCTTTAAGTTTAATTCGAATTCTAGTTGTTTTGTTACACTTATTAACTAATGCGTCCTAAGTATGAAAGTTAAGCGATTTGGGCTTTGTCGCAATATTTGTCAAACCGAATGGCATAGCTGATTGGCCGGTATTGGCCGAAGGACTAAACCGCTACGCGCTATTGCCGCTGCGATCATAAGCCTGAGAGGGGTTGACTGAATGTGACATTTTCCTATGTTAAGAAATGAGGCAATCCGCCTTATTTCAAGATAGGAGCAGTGTCATGACTTCGACAATTAAACCTATTACCCATCTCCTTACACACAAGTTGTTAAGATTTAGTAAAGTAGAATCATTTTAGCTATGAATTGGGCAAATAGAGAATTTCGTAATTTAGATTTAGGTGATAAACGACTAAAGAATAGAGCCATAAAGCTAATCGAAAACCTAGCCAAGTCGCCAAAATCAAGCATACCTGAATCATGTCAAGGTTGGGCAGAGACGCAA
>NZ_JAWPOH010000080.1:0-12189 GCF_037671525.1 Methylobacter svalbardensis | reverse complement strand
TACGGAGCGGCAGAAATATCAGTTCCCGTATAAAAAAATTGGGACAGCGCCATTCAGCTGGAGTGTGAACAGGGCTCTATCTTAAATTAAGGCATTATTTGTCTGGACAATGGGGTCCACTATACTATGAACAATCTGCAACTGTCATTATCAGCCAGTTACCGACAGAACAATGGTATGACGCTATTGGTGATAATACCTTAGCCGATGCAATTTTAGATCGACTGATGCACAACGCCCACCGGATCAATTTACAAGGAGAATCGATGCGAAAAAAATGAATTCCTTGACCCAAGTTGAACACTTAGAGTAAAAATTCACTTCCACCGATGCGTTAGGTTTTAGGTGTTCAAGTTCGGCCAGAATCAGTGTTCAAATTAATCAGAATACGCAATTTGCTCCCAACAAAGAATAAGGACAGAATTGATCCACTTAAAGAATATACAGTTTGCTATTAACGCAATCTGTATTTCATATGTCCTGGGGGATATTCAAATTTATTTTCACCCTACAAAAGAGTAATTGGATTATGTTGCAACATCTCAAGGTACGTCCTCGACTTACGACAGCAATAGTGTTTATAGGAATTATCCATTTCTTTTTGTTGCCGGAAAACTGGCGAACCGTTACGAGATTATTGACGGCATGGGATTTTGGTATCTTCCTCTACCTTATACTGCTATCAGTCATGATGAGTAGATCAGATGTTGATACAATACGATCGCGAGCGACTGAACAAGACGGGGGGGCTTTAATAATCCTTGTCTTCACTATCCTTACGGTCATGGCAAGTATAGTCGCCATAGTGGAAGAACTGGCAACAGCTAATGCCCAACATGCCACCACCCATATCCATATTATTCTAACGGCAATTACGATTTTCTTATCGTGGATGTTCATGCAGACCATGTTTGCATTGCATTATACCCATGAATATTATAATAACAGGAAAAAAACCAAGAATGACGGACTAGAATTTCCCGACGAAAATCTGCAACCCGATTATTGGGATTTTATATATTTCTCATTTATTATTGGCACGGCAGCACAGACGGCTGATATTAATATCACCTCAAAATCCTTTCGTCGTCTTGTGACCCTTCATTGTATAATTGTATTTTTTTTCAACATGACGATTTTAGCGTTGACAATCAACATAGGTGCCAGTCTACTCTGACCCATGACCTCAGCCCCCTGCATTGAATCGTCCGTTTGATTGATACTGACAGGCAGTAGTCGACCCATAGCTGACACATGCAAATTGACTTTTCTGGCTTAAAATTTAAAGCGGGGGTAATTCAGCTTCTAATAGATGCTCATTGTGTTGAGTTTCTTGGTACAGAAAACAGCCACAAATCTGCCAAAACCTAACTTTTTAGAGATATAAAGGTTTAGTACCAAAATAACGTTCGTTATTTTGAACAGGGGAAAAGGGAGCGGCAATTCACTATGGCCTAAAAATGAAGGAATCGTTGTCATACCCCATTTAGTTCTATTCTTCCCTATCCCCAACAAATCCTAAACCAACATTTTACTCCTCCTATGTGCGCTAACGAACGGTGTCCAGCACCATAAAAGCGTCTAATTAGCTCAAATGACCCACCAAAAACAGATGGTTGGCAAAACAGCTATTGTTTCAGCGTCTTAGGGTCATACCAACCATGACCTTCGATATTTAACGCACTGGATGACCCATGATGAAGAACCTTTCAACCCTTAAGCAATCGTTCAAAAGTCTTTTAACATTTTTACTCACCAAGAAGGACGAAGTTAATTATTTTTCTTCGTGATCTTCGTGTCCTTCGTAGTAAATAAGGGGACAAATGGTTTTTTCATTTTGTTAAAAAACTTTTAGTCACTTACTTATGCTGCATAGCATTAGCGTCACGGCGGCACTGTTAATGACAGGGTGTGCCAGCATTCCCGCCCCGACCGAACAAATCGCCGTGTCCAAAGTAGCGGTGGAAAGCGCAAACAGCGCGGGTGGTAATGAATTTGCCACGGTACAGCTCAAGTCTGCGATGGATAAGATGGATGCGGCCGAGCAGGAAATGACCGTTGAAGATTACGCACTCGCCAAGCAATTAGCGGAACAAGCGCAAGTGGATGCACAACTCGCTAGCCCAACAGCACGGTCAGCCAAGGCACAAAAGGCCGCCAGTGCTTTGCTGGAAGAGAACCGCGTGCTACGCCAAGAACTTAACCGTAAAGCCCAATAATCACAATGGAATTCACCATGCAACCCACTCGATATTTCCCGTTGACCTTGATCGCTGTCGCCATCATTTCCGGCTGTAGCACTGTGCCTAACCAATCGCTCAACGACGCGCACAGCAATTACAACAACGCCCGTAGCAATCCTGACGTCACTAATTTGGCGGCACTGGAGATAAGCAGGGCCGATAAAAGTGCGCCTGTTCTGAATGGCATCGAACGCCCCATGGGGCAATCTAACAAAGAAGGAATCATTATGAAAGGTTTTGTACAAGATATCGAAGATCTCGCAATCAAGAACGACGAGTTTCGTCGAGTAATTTACACGGCAAAGCACTGCCAGCTTGTCCTCATGGCATTAAAGCCCAAGGAAGAGATCGGTGCGGAAGTCCACAAGCTTGATCAATTCTTTCGCGTTGAGGAGGGGGCCGGTGAGGCGGTTCTCGATGGCGTTCGGACGGCGATCCGCGCCGGCTTCGCGGTAGTTGTCCCAGCCGGGACGAAGCACAATATCATCAATACCGGCAGTGTTCCACTGAAACTCTATACGCTCTATGCGCCGCCGAATCATCGGGACGGCATCGTCCATCATACCCGAGAGGATGCCGAGGCCGACAACGAGCACTTCGATGGCAAAACGACTGAATAGGAAATTGACTGCGCGCCAAGCTAATATCCGCAGGAACAACATGAATACCAAAACCTGGAAATGGAAACCAAACGGGAAGGTGAAATCCGATAAATCGGAATTAGAATATTGACCTGGAACCCTGAAACAGGCTTTTGTTTTTTATTTTTCCAGGCCTAATAATTTCGAGTGGACTGGAACTGAACTAAATTTATTGTTTTTTAATTTTATGGATCTTTCAACAGGACTTTCTTTTTGGCTGGTAAAAAATGGGCTGCCCTACGATTATCCGCAATTAGATAAAAACATCAATTGCGGAGTGGTAACGTTTTCAGAGCTGCGGTCTTGATCTTCATCCGGTAAAAACGAAAATCGTTTACTGTAAAGATGGCAGTCGTAAAGGACAGCATGAAAATACGTCCTTTGTTTCCCTTGGCTATACCTTTCGACGTCGGCTCAGTAAAAGTCGCAAACGAAATAGCTTGTTTGTGAATTTTACACCTGCTGTTAGTAAAGAGGCGCTAAAGTCGATGCGGCTGAAAATCAAAAAATTGCGAGTGCGCATGCGTACTGAGTTAAATATCGCACAGTTAGCCAGATGGCTGAATCCCATAATCAGTGGGTGGATTGCCTATTATGGCTGCTACTATCGATCTGCACTCTATGCTAGTGTCGTATCGTTCTACATCATGTTGGAATAAGGATTGCAATGGCGAAAAATAATATCCCGCGTCACGTCGGTTTCATTCCCGATGGAAATCGCCGCTGGGCCACAGATCATAGCCTCCCCAAAGAAGCTGGCTATGCTCTTGGCATCAAACCAGGGTTGCTACTGTTCGAGAAATGTAAAGAATACGGGATCGAGGAAGCTTCCATCTATTGTTTTACCCAGGACAACACCAAGCGGCCTTCGATTCAGAAACAGGCATTCAGCGAGGCCAGCGTCGCCTTTGCTTTCGAGATCGTACGCCGTGGAGCGGCTCTACTTGTTGTCGGGGATGAGACTTCGACGCAATTCCCCGAGGCGTTAAATGAATTCCGGCAGCGCCAGGGTGTCGGAATGAAGGTAAATTTACTCGTCAATTATGGCTGGGAATGGGATCTGGCCGGTCTTAAAAACGGTGGCCTGCGTTCAGATGAAGTTACACGTCTGGATTTGATTGTACGCTGGGGAGGAGGACGCCGATTGAGCGGCTTTCTCCCGGTACAATCGGTTTATGCAGATTTCTATGTCAGGGATGAATATTGGCCAGATTTTGATCCGCAGCATTTTGAGCAGGCACTCGCCTGGTATAAAAAACAGGATCAGACACTCGGCGGGTAAGATCGTGGACCTCCAGTTTTAATATGAGAGCATGCGAAATCGGGGGAGGCAGCTAAGCAACCTTTTTGAGTTTTTCATCATTCGCCGCCCGAAAGCCAGGATGCCACTCCCGAAATGTTGTTCCAATTCGCCGTTGAGTACCTTTGTTGGTTCTGTTGGGGTCCTGTGGAAGACCCCCCAAAAGTGTTCATTCTGAGCTAAGCCACTTTCCAGAAGTACCGTTTTGGGGTAGTTACCACATAGCTGCAAAAACCGCCATCTTCGACCAGTGTAATATTATAATTCAATATAATTAGTGTATTAAGTATTTCTCGCTTTAGCCAATACCCTATAAACCGTAGCTTCACCCACACCAACCTGATTTGCAATCTCAGCCTTGGTTAGACCCTTAGTATTTAAACGGATAATTGCTGCCTGGCGGGTGGTGTCAATCGGTTTTCTACCCGTATATTTGCCTTCCCCTTTTGCCTTGGCGACACCCTCACGTTGCCGCTCAAGCATCATTTCACGTTCAAATTGGGCGATGCCACCTAAAATGGTCAACATTAAGGGGTTATTGAACCGTAAGCGCTCTTTAATCCGCATCTAACAAACGGCATTAAAAACAGGCACACTTTTCCTGACTTTATTTATCAGGAAAAAAAACATGACATTAACTGGCGCCTCTTTATCCCCCGACAAACAAGGGCGGGGAGTCGCTATTTTTGCGACAGCTTTTATGGGCATCCCTGCCCAACAAGCGGCAAAAATCACGCGACCGCTGATGCCTGCGGCTGCCCCAGCCGTCCTGGTCACTCGATCGCTACCCAACAAGGGGTAGCTCACATGCTCTCCAATGACTCGACGCGATGTCGGAAAGCCTGTATTTTCACTACGCAAAAAGACGCTTCGTGAAAACACATGCACTATCGCTTCTGGGGACTACTCGACTCCTGTCTCGCAGCGCATGACCGCCAAGCAACGCTATTGGCTTGAACATATCAAGGCTTGCGAAGCCATGGGACAATCACTTTCGGCGTATGCCGCTAAACATCATCTTGGCTTAAAATCCTGTTATCGCTGGAAGTCACGTCTAACTCAAATGGGTTTATTGGCGGACATGGCAGCCCCCGTGTTCCGCCCGGTACAGATTAAACCCGTCTCAATGAGTACAGGGCATTTTCGTTTCATCCTGCCAAACGGCATTCTGATTGAGATCCAAGGGGATTGTGATCCCGCGCAATTGAAGCAGGTGTTAACAACAGCTTGCTGTATAGCGCCATTATGATGAGGCCGGCGAATGAACTATCCCTGGTTTATCTGTGTTCGCATCCGGTGGACTTTAGAAAAGGCATGCTGGGATTATCCGCATTAGTAGAAGCCAATTTGAGTTTGAATCCGTTTGATGACGCTTTGTTTGTGTTTTGTAATCGGCAGCGTAGCGGCATTAAGATGCTGTACTGGCAACGTAATGGTTTCTGTTTATGGCAGAAACGTTTGGAGAAAGAGCATTTCTTCTGGCCTGGGACGGATCAAACTGCGGTGCTTGAGCTTACTGTTCAGCAGTTGAACTGGTTGCTCGAAGGCTATGATATCAGGGCGATGAAACCGCATAAAAAACTTAGCTATACCACTGTTTTATAATGTTTTATTGGCATAAATAGATTATAATATGCCTCATGAATCAAGGCATTGAACCCACTTTTATCGACCATTCCCAACTGTTTCTGACTGTGCAGCAGCTGGTCGATGCCAATGCGCTGTTAACGGATGAAAAAGCCTTGCTGGAACAGGAAAATCGCCTGCTTAAAGTAAAATATGCGGATTTACTCGAACAAGTCCGGCTATTCAAGCATCAACGTTTCGGGGCCAGCAGCGAAAAATATACCGCGAATCAGCAGGACTTGTTTAATGAAGCGGAGGCCGAAGCGGATGAGCCTGATGCGGCGCAGGAGAGTGATGCGTGGTTGGACGATCAAGTGGCTACCGTCATCGGCAGCACCGACAGCAGTCCATCCACGAAGGCCAAACGGGGTCGTAAGGCGCTGCCCGCTGAATTACCCCGTATTGAAGTCATTCATGATCTGCCTTTGGATCAGCAGCACTGTCCTGAAGGCCATGCTTTAAAAGTCATCGGCGAAGAAGTCAGCGAACAGCTCGACATCATTCCCGCCAAGATTCAAGTGCTGCGCCATATCAGACTGAAATACGCCTGCCCCTGCTGTGCGGCTCATGTTAAAACCGCCTGCCTGCCTGAGCAGCCCATTCCTAAAAGCAATGCCTCGGCCGGTTTGCTGGCTTACATTGCGGTCAGCAAGTTCCAGGATGCGCTGCCGCTGTATCGCCAAACCCAGCTTTTTCAGCGCATCGGCGTAGACCTGGCTCGCGGCACCCTGGCGGCCTGGATGATGCGTAGCGGTGCATTGATTCAGCCGCTGCTTAATTTGATGCAGGAACACATCGAACATTATGATCTCCAGCAAATCGATGAAACCACGGTGCAGGTGCTGAAAGAAGTCGGTAAAAAAGCCGAAACGCAATCCTACATGTGGGTGCAGCGCGGCGGACCGCCGCACCAGCCGGTTCTTCTGTTTACCTATGCCGCCACCCGCGCTAAAACGGTTGCCGAAGCGTTGCTGGCAAACTATCAGGGTTATCTTCAAAGTGATGGTTATGCCGGTTATGATGCGGTCTGTATCAATAACACGCTGCAGCATGTCGGCTGCTTTGCCCATGCCCGTCGTAAATTCGATGAAGCCCTGAAAGCGCAAGGCCACTCAGCCAAAGCCGGGAAAGCCAGCAAAGGCCTTATTTATATCCAGAAGCTGTATCGTATTGAGCGTCAGATTAAAGAGCAATCGGCAGAGGAACGCTATCAAGTGCGTCAGCAACTGAGCGTACCTATACTGGCGGAGATCAAAATCTGGCTAGACAGATCCTTGCCGCAAGTGCCGCCGACCAGCAAGACCGGACAAGCATTGACCTATCTGAATAACCAATGGCACAAGCTGATTCGCTACTGTGATGATGGTCGGCTGTCCATCGATAACAACGCCTGTGAAAACGCCATTCGTCCTTTCGTTATCGGCAGGCGTAACTGGTTATTCTCGGATACCGTTAAAGGTGCCAAGGCCAGCGCCAACCTATACAGCTTGATTGAATCCGCGAAAGCCAATGGCTTGGAGCCTTACCGCTACTTGCGTCATGTCTTTAATGAACTGCCCAAAGCGAAATCTTTGGAAGCCATTGAAAAACTATTGCCATGGCAGGTCAATAAGGAAGAGATTAACAAAGGCTGGAAACAAAAAATAGACGGCGTTTAATTCGCGCTTACATTGAACCAAAAGAACGGTTTGTCCCACGACACCCCTGGAGCCCTTGTCGTTTGCGGTCTATAGAGGAAATATCGATTTCGAAATTGCGAATGACATTTTATATAACACATTGAATTCTTAGTATATTTACTCAACACTAGAATTCATAACTCTAATTAATGATATTTGATTTTATATTTCAATGAGTTATGTTTCATAATAAAGTTTTACTGCCCGTTTTTGAAGCTCTTATGTATATCTTTTTAATGCTTTTTGCTACTTATTTGCCTGTTCAACGTAAAAATCCTGTAAATACATACAAAAGATATGAATTTTATTATTTAAGTAATCTTATTTATATTCAATAGGATAAGAGTAATGCTATAGACTATTTTAAAATCAATATTACGTCTGTAAGCCACGAATACCATGGGTTTCAATGGGATCTCGGGACAAACCGTTCTTTTAGTCAAAGAACCCCATAAAATCACTTAGGAAGCAGGCAGGAATAAGTTGAACAAAATTGCTGCGTCCATGCTTTGAATATGCGGGATTTTTTTGACAAAGTGTTCAAGTTATTTTTGCTTAACGACTTAATGTGAGAAAAAGTGATTTTATAAAATCAGTTAATCCAAGATGAAAATGCCGGATAAGTGCAAGAAATTCCGATTATGAAATCAAGAAACTACACATAGGCTATTGCTTCAGCTTACTTTTTATTTTTTCTTAGAGGATTTCCTAAGGTTATCGGCGGCAATTTGGTGACGGCAATGTTTCCGTCGACTTTAATAGGTTTGTCGATTACAAGTGTAATAGGTTTATCGGTTATCAAATTCACATTGAGTGGGCAACCTGTTAAGGTCAAGGCCAACAAAGCAAGCGTCGATTTTGCTGTAAAAGATAATTGAAGAAATGTATTCATATGAATTATCCGTCTTATTAGAAAAGTAAGAATGCCGTCTCTAACAAATATCCTATTTTAGGAACCGTGAATAGTAGGCGGACCGTTATCCTGACATAAGCCGTCTTGATTAGCTAGCTGCTTCAGCTGATCGAAGCTAATCAGCCGGACGAGGCCCAATGGTAACGGCAGCGACCAGCACCCTTGTTGGCAGTGTATCGAGCTGGAAACGCCGATTAAATCGATACGCGAAGGCAGCCAATGTCAATGTTAGAAGACGACTGCATGAATATCAGAAGTCAACTGCACTACTTGATATGGGTGGATTTGCTAGAAATGTCTTACGGGAGAGATTGCGAACGTTGCATTTCGACCCTTAACGGCCAGCGGGTTCGCCGTATGTTTGGCTGCTTGCTGCCACATAGCCGACTGCTGGAGCGATAAAAAGATTCTGACACGGAAAAAATATACAATTAATATCGGGGGTGTAAGCCCAAACCCCGGAAATTTTGGAAATCTATAAATTTCAATAGCCTAGCGTTTTAATTCAACTTTTCAGAAATCTACTAATTATTGAATCTAAGAATTTAATACCGTTATTTGCTACGTGTAAGTAATCGCGATATTGTTGCAGGATGCACACTGAATAGTCGAGCTGCGTCAGCAGCGGTCTTTTGACCAGAACTCACCATGCGGACGATTTCTTGCTCTTGATGAGGTTTTAGCTTGGGGCGACGACCGCCTACACGGCCTTCCATGCGGGCAGCATTTAATCCATTGTGTGTACGCTCCCTTAGCATGGCTCGCTCGAACTCGGCGAATGAGCCGACAATTTGCATCATCATGCGGCCACCGGCTGATGTGGTATCAATTGCTTCGGTTAAGCTTTGAAATCCCGCAGAAGCCAGTTCAATCTTTTCCATTAAAGTCAGAACATCTTTTAAAGAACGGGATAACCGATCCAGTTTCCAGACCACCAGCACATCACCATTTCGTAGTTGCCCCAGCAGACGATGTAATTCCGGCCTCTCCCATCGACCGCCGCTAGCTTTCTCTTCAAAGATAAGATCACACCCAGCAGACTTAAGTGCGGCAATTTGCGCCGCATTATCTTGATCCTGAGTTGAAACCCGAGCATAACCGATGAGCATGATTGCATAAACCTGTTGCCAATTGTTACTATAATGCAATACGTTTATGCAATACGCAATCCCTTTGTTTCTGGCAAGCGTTGCTTTATTGCACAAACGGTCCGTTTGTGCAACCGGCTTACCATGCGATTTTTCCGTTTCGTGCGCAACTCATTTATTTTTTACCCATTTTGACTGATGCGAGCTAGTGACAAAAATCTTACCGTTCTTTCCGATGCTGAAAGAGAAGCCTTGTATGGCCTGCCTGATTTCGATGATTTTCAACGTGCCGAATATTTTTCCCTAACGGATGAAGAGCGCACCCTTGCTCAGAGACGTAGCGGCATTCCTGAACAAATTCTATGCATGTTGCAAATCGGTTATTTCAAAGCCAAGCAAACCTTTTTTAACCTCTCATTTTCGGACGTACCTCAAGAGGATATTGATTTCTTATTGCGCTGTTATTTTCCCGGTGTGCTATTTTCACCAAGACCGGTTCGACAAGCCGAGTATTACGTTCAGTGTAACGAAATCGTCAAGCTATATGCATACCGTCTTTGGTCAAAAGATTTCACGCCACAAGTCACTGAAAAAGCCGCCCAACTCACTTTACGTGATGTAACACCGACCTTCATCTTAACCGAGTTGGTCACCTTCTTGAATCAACAGAAAATTGTCCGGCCCGGTTATACCACTTTACAAGCCATTATTGTTGATGCGCTTTCGGCTGAGCGTAAGCGATTGGGTGGGCTAATTGAAGAATTCCTTGATGAAGCCGGTATAAGTGCACTAAAACAGCTACTCATTCGCGAAGATACCTTGTCTGAATTGGCGGCCATCAAGCAAGATTCCAAGAACTTCAGCTACCAAATGATGGTGGTTGAGCGCCAAAAACGTGCAACGCTGGAGCCTTTGTACCAAATAGCGAAGGTACTGCTGCCAAAACTCGAAATTTCGCAGCAAAATAAAAACTACTACGCTAGTCTTGCCAACTTTTACAGCATCTATGACTTAAGGCGGTTGAAGCCTGGGCAAACCTATTTGTACCTGTTGTGCTACGCCTGGCAACGTTACCAGCAACTGAGCGATAACCTGGTCAGCTCATTTTGTTACCAGCTAAAAAAACTGGAAGAAGAAACCAAGACTATATCGGAGCAGCAATTTAATCAATCCCTGGCCAGCAAACAGCAAGAGGCACCACAAGTGGGCCGTCTGATTTTACTGTATGTTGATGAAGCGATAGACGATGCTGCTTTATTCGGTACAGTACGCGATCAGGCATTTAACATCATGCCGAAGGATTCCCTGGTCACAGCGGGGCAACGATTATGCGAGAAATCACCCAGTCAAATGGCTTTACGCTGGGAGGCCGTAGATAAAGTCACCGCGCGTTGCAAGAAAAATTTGCGTCCGCTGGCGATGTCCACCCACTTTTCCAGCACCGATACACAGAACCCTTGGCTAATGGCGCTGAACTGGATGAAGACAGTATTCTCCCGCCAACAAACTTTGGCGCAGCGGCCAGTTAGTGAAATTCCAACCGACACGATACCAAAACGCCTGCGCCCCCATCTGCTGATGTTGGATGAAGAAGGGAAAGCCACAAGTATTCGTGGCGACCGATATGAATTCTGGATTTATCGCCAAATCAGAAAACGCTTCGACATTAACGAACTGTATCTGAATGACAGTGTCGTAAATCGCCGTTTTAGTGATGATCTGGTTTCGATGGAGCAGAAGGCCGATATCCTGAAGAAGTTGGACATCCCCTGGTTACGTCAGCCCTTGGATGAGTCAATTGACGCGCTGTACGCTGAACTCGGTCAGCAGTGGAAACTGTTCGACCGCGAGTTGCGACAAGGTAAACTAAAGCATCTGGAATATGATGCGGTTCGCAAGCATCTGACTTGGCGTAAGTCTAAGGTCAACAAAGACGAGGCTTTAAAGGTGGCTTTCTATGCCAAACTTCAAGCACATGGTATCGCCGATATTTTCCGATTTGTTAATGAGCAGTGTCATTTTCTCTCTGCGTTAACGCCGTTACAACCGCGTTATGCCAAGAAGATAGCTGATGAGGATAGCTTAATGGCCGTTATTATTGCTCAGGCTCTGAACCACGGCAACCTGAGCATGGCCGAAACTAGCGATATTCCATATCACGTCCTGGAAGCCACCTATCAGCAATATTTACGATTATCAACATTGAAAGCCAGCAATGATCGGATCAGCAATTTCATTTCGGAGTTAAGCATCTTTCCCTATTATTCATTCGGACTGGAACAACTCTATGGCAGTGTTGATGGTCAAAAGCTTGAAATGGGAACACCTACCCTCAAAGCGCGTCATTCTAAAAAATACTTTAGAAGGGGCAAAGGCGTTGTAGCCTATACGCTGCTCGCCAATCACATCGCTTTGCAAACAGAATTGATCGGGGCGCATGAACATGAAAGCCATTTTTTTATTCGATATTTGCTACAACAATACCTCGAATATCATGCCAACGGCCATCACCGGCGACATGCACAGTATCAATAAGGCCAATTTCGCTATCTTACACTGGTTCGGCATGAAGTTAATGCCGCGATTCGTTAGTCTTCAAGATCAACTGAAACACCTATACTGTGCCGATGATATTGCAAACTACGAAAAGTTTTTGATCCCTCCTGCCGGACAGATTAACCGCTCTCTAATTGAATCCG
>NZ_JAWPOH010000079.1:0-12478 GCF_037671525.1 Methylobacter svalbardensis | reverse complement strand
GGTCAGTAACATCCCCGTTAAACAAAATCCTAGCCAAGTCTTTTGTAGGTGCGTCAGCCTGGCATTGGACTTTAGCTTTCCCAGGGCTGCATCTAAATCAGTGACAAACGATTTTATAAAGTGTGCCGGCTCGTACATCAACATGGTGTTGAAATACGTGGCAGTTTACACTGATTAGCTTACCCGTTTTCCGGCTGTATTTCTAAGCTTAAAAACTTGAACATCGAGTTTAAAGGTAACCGTTTTAAATTATTACCCCAGCATTTCCCGGAAGCCTTAAAACTCAGACTAGCCGATGAAGGCATTGAAAAACCCTTAACTATCGATTTTACACAATTACACCGCAGCCACCCAGTCGTTAGTTTGCTGGCCGAGCACTTACTGGAAGAAGCCTTGCTTGGCGAAAAGCCACTGGCGGCACGTTGCGCAGCGACAGTCACTGAATCAGTCGATATAGTGACCACCTTGTACCTGCTCCGTGTACGTCATCAACTTAGCTACATTAGGCGTAGGCAACCTTATCAACTGATGGCAGAAGAAACCGTCACCCTGGCAGTTCGGGGGCGTACCCAACCGGAATGGCTCAGTGAAGAAACTGCCAGCGCACTACTGGAATGCCAACCTAGCGGTAATATACCGCTCGATGTTATGCAACGAGAAATCAAAACTGCACTGGAATTTATCCAGTCACACCCGGAACGAATTGAAACGCTCGCTCAACAACGAGCGGAGGCCTTACTGGTTGATCATCGACGGGTACGCGAAGCGGCACGCGATGTTGGGCAATACAGTGTCACCCCCTGTTTGCCGGTGGATGTTATCGGTATTTACGTTTTGCTCCCCGACGCACTATAAAGGTTGAATCATGAAACGCGTCAACAGAAACCACAATACTGTCCTAAATTTGCCAACCTTGTATTTGGAAGGTGGCTTATTCCTACCCGATCAACTGGAAAAAGCAGCACTGGGTAAAGCCCGTTACCAAAAGGAGGCCGATTATCAAATCCCAACAGGGCTTAAACTGAAAGACGAATACAGCCGGGCTTTTCAAATCGCCTCCGCTCAATGGAAACATTTTGCACCCAATCTGGAACGGCAGGATGTCGATGCTGCCGATGCCACCATCAAGTTTGTTCAAGACCTGCTACGCGATGCCTTGGGTTACAGTGGTTTTGAACTGAAAAATGGTATCGGTGTCGGCGAACGTCAATACCCCATCACTGCATTAGCCGGGCAAACCATTCCGATTGTGATTGCCCCACACTCACTTGGGTTAGATGAAGCCGACTCACACTTTGCCATTGTTGGCAGTGGCTCTCGCAAGAAAAGCGCTTTTCAATTGGCTCAAGAATTTCTCAATGCCAGCGATCAACATCTTTGGGCACTGGTCAGTAATGGTAAACAAATCCGTTTGCTACGCGATGCCGCCACTCTGACACGTCCCAGCTTTTTAGAATTCGATCTGCAAGACATGTTAGATAGTGGCTTACGTTTTGCCGAATTTGAAATTGCCTGGCGATTACTGCATGCTAGCAGAGCTGGTTTAAATGGCGAATGTATCTGGGAAAACTGGCGTAGTGAAGGCCAACGTGAAGGCACTCGTGTTCGCGAGCATTTAAGACTGGGTGTCACAGATGCTTTGTTAACATTGGGAACTGGTTTTATTCAACATCCCGCCAATGAAATCTTGCGCCGCGATTTGCACGAAGGCCGCTTGAGTATGGATGCCTATTTTCAACAATTACTACGCTTGGTGTATCGTCTTATATTTCTGTTTACCGTTGAAGATCGGGGGATATTGCATAGCGACGATAGTGACAAACAAGCCATGGAAGCCCGTAAAGCCTATGCTGAAGGCTATGCAATGGCCCGCTTACGTGACCGCTGTTTGCGTCGCCGTGCCCGTGACGGTTTTGACGACCTGTGGGCTGGATTGCGCATTGTGTTTCGTGGTCTTACCAATGGCGAACCTCGCTTGGCCTTACCAGCTTTGGGTGGTCTATTTTCCGAACATCAATGCTCAGACTTGGACTTGGCCACCCTCAGTAACGCTAATTTGCTAGCAGTGATGCAGCAAATGCGCTGGTCAAACCTCAGTGGCAACCTATCCCCCGTCGATTACCGTAACATGGGCCCAGAAGAACTGGGTTCGGTGTACGAAAGTCTGCTGGAACTGGTACCTGAAATTGACATTCACGCCCGTCATTTCGGCTTTGTCGGATTGACTTCGACAGGCAGCACCCAAGGCAATGCACGCAAAACTAGCGGCAGCTATTACACCCCGGATAGTCTGGTACAAGAACTCATTAAATCAGCCCTCGACCCGGTAATCGAAGACCGATTAGCGAACAATCCCGCCAATCCCATCTTCGCCTTGCTCAGTATCAAAGTCATCGATACCTCCTGTGGCAGCGGCCACTTTCTGCTTGCCGCTGCCCGGCGTCTGGCTGAACGACTTGCAGCATTGCGTGCGCCGGATGGCGCAGTTAGACCTCAAGACTACCGCCACGCCTTGCGTGAAGTTATCAGTCATTGTATTTTTGGCGTTGATCGTAACCTGATGGCGTTGGAACTAGCACGAATGGCGTTATGGTTAGAAGGCTTTGAAGAAGGTGTAGCGCTATCGTTTCTCGATCACCATTTACAATGCGGCGATGCCTTGATCGGATTGACTGACCTTAACCAACTGCAATATGGCATACCCGATGCCGCTTTTAAAGCTTTGTCCGGCGATGATAAGACAGTATGCAGAGACATTGCCAAATCCAATAAAGAAGGGCTTAAAGCCTTTATCAAACACAAATCCAATCGTAATCTCGATATTGCATTACATGATGCCGCAGGCCTTGCTGAACTGGAAGCATTGGAAGCACTGCCCGACATCAACACCGCCGACATCGCCGCAAAAGAAGCTGCTTATCATGCTTTTTTGCAACATGCAAAACAGAGCCGCTTAGGCAATGCCGCCAATCTATTAGTTGGGGCCTTTTTAATCGCTAAAGCCGATGCAACGGCTCAAATAACCACCCCCACCAGTCAAAACCTCTATCTTGAGCTGTTTACCAAGCAAGCCGCCGAGGAATTGACTGCCGTGCATCAAGGCCACCGCCTGGAGATGGCAACGCAAGCTTGTGAACAAGCTCGTGTCTTGCACTGGCCGCTGGCATTTCCACAAATATACGCAAAAGGTGGATTTGATTGTATTTTAGGTAATCCTCCGTGGGAAGTTTCGCAACTTGGAGAGGAAGAGTATTTTTCGGTTCGGGCCCCTTATATAGCTGTTCTTTCTGGAGATAAAAGGAAACGAGCTATTGCTCAGCTTGAAAAGGATGAGCCTCGTCTTTGGAATGAATATCTAGCAGATAAACGGGCATACGAATCGAGTAACACCTTTTTTCGTGAATCTAATCGCTTTCCCTTAACAGCAATAGGAAAGTTAAACACGTATCCACTGTTTGCTGAAACAATAAGTCAGATTCTTGCGCCAGATGGTAGAGCGGGTTTTATTGTGCCATCTGGTTTAGCCACCGAGAAAAGTACCAAAGACTTTTTTGGTGAGCTCATTGCTAAATCAATGCTTGAAAGCTTTTTTGAGTTTGAAAATGAAGGTTTCTTTTTAGGTGCCGGTCAAGGACACATGTTGCGTTTTGCTTTGACTACGATTGTCGGTAGCCAGTCTAAGGCTAATGCAGCGCATTTCCTATTTCAAGGCAAACGTTTAGATGAGCTTCAGGATCGAGAGAGAGTTTTTAGCTTGAAGTCCAACGACATTTTTCATGTTAACCCTAATACTATGACCTGTCCGATATTTCGCTCAAGATTAGATGCTGAGATTACTAAACGCATCTATACAAGAGTGCCTGTGCTGATGCGCGAAGTTGAATCGGAACCGAATGATGATAGTAATAATCCTTGGGGAATCCGCTTTATGGCTATGTTCAACATGGCCAGTGCTTCTGAACTGTTTAAAACCAAAATAGATCTAAACCAAAGTGGTTTTGAACTTAAAGGCAATCGATTTGTTCACGGAAGGGAAGACTTTATACCATTGTATGAAGCTAAAATGATGTATTTATATTCACACCGAAATGGTGATTTTTCAGACTCAAACGATGGTCAACGTGCCCATGTTCTCCCAACAATTTCCTTTGAAAGACTAAAAAATAAAACATATTTACCCGCACCGTTTTACTGGGTTCCAATTTCTGAAGTCGAAAAGCGATTAAACGGGATCAATTGGAAAAATAAATGGATGTTGGGTTTTAGAAAGATCACCGATTCGAGGGCTAGTCCCCGGACACTGATTGTTTCTGTGCTGCCATATGCAGCTGCGGGAGATAGCCTAAATCTAATGTTTCCAAAAGAGTTGTCCGATAAAAGATTGTACGCAGCATTGTCTGGAAATCTTTCGAGTATTGTCCTTGATTATGTTGTCCGAACCAAAGTGGGAGGTCTTAATCTTAATTTGTTTGCTATGAAACAATTTCCAATCTTAGCACCTGATAGCTATCAAGAATTAGATCTCAATTTCATAGTCCCAAGGGTACTAGAGCTAACCTACACTGCTATTGATCTCGCTGACTGGGCTCAAGATATAGGTTATATAGGTTCACCATTCGAATTCGATCCTGATCGACGTGCTGTGCTATGTGCCGAACTCGATGCTTATTTCACTCGACTATATGGGTTAACTCGTGATGAATTGAGTTTTATCCTAGACCCTCACTCGATTAAACCTAGCTATCCGTCACAAACATTCTCTGTGCTTAAGCGTAACGAAGAACGTGAATTCGGCGAATACCGCACCGGCAGATTGGTTCTGCGGGAGTTTGATCGCATGGTTTTAGCTGACGCTGAAAAGAAAATATTTGAGAGTCTACTCATACCGCCACCGGGTCAAAAAATACCCGCTGCCTATTCGTCGCTAGGCGTAATCCGTGATGAAGTGGATGCCCGATTGGCAGGTTTGATGTTATCAATGATTAAAGAGTCGAGTTCGTTGCCGCGCAAGCAATTGGATTTAGCTTTAACTATTGCTCAGATGTCTGATGACGCTTCCCGCCAATTAGCCAGTGAGGTAACTAATGTGCTTGATAATTACCGTAACATGGGGGTGTTTGACCTTGAGCGGATTGGGCGCTCACAAACCTTACTGCGCTATTTTGAAGACGCTGGTGTTATTCGTTTTGAACAAAAAGGAGCTTGGATCACTGCTATACCAATAGAGATTTTACCTGATGGGATAATTTTTGAGCAAAGCATGAAAGATATAGCGCTTGCGTTATTGAAATCTGCACAAACAAGACTTCAACAACCATCGTCCTTGGCTGTTGAAGATGCAGATGCCCTAGTGAAACATGCATAGCGAGAATTGGTTATGGAAAACCTGGTAGAAAGCCTTTCAATACAGAAATCATCACCTCATCTCTGGATTGAGCGCCTGGCGATATTTAGTCAAGCCGAAGCCGATCAATGTATTCGCTCTATTGAGTTTCGGAGAGGATTAAATGTGATTTGGGCCCATGAGCCAGCAGCAGGCAGTGCTTATACGGGTATCCATGCCGCTGGTCACGGCGTTGGCAAGACATCGTTGTGTTTACTGATGCGTTTTTGTCTTGGCGACAATGCCAAATCAGTTAATGAACTCAGAGAAGAAGTCGGTAGCGAGTTCCCGCATGGCGGGGTTGGTATGGTGGTTCATATCGCAAATCAGACTTTTGCTGTTTTTCGTTTTTTTAATATTTACAAAGACGGTTTCGTTGCAAACGGCAACAATATTGAATCTCTTTTTACCGATAACGAAAGCCAGTCTTTTAAAGATTTCGAGGTTCAATTAGCGGAGGCAATCTTATCGAGGGTTCTGCCTAGAACAATCCCTGAAACTGGACAAGCCATTGAATGGAAGCACATTCTTGCTTGGATGACCCGCGATCAAGGTTCACGGTTCAAGTCTTTTTTTGCATGGCGGGAGGGAGAAGGTACCGGCTTACAGCGATCACGGCAAGATCCGCCTATCATTATGCGTGCCGTACTTGGCTTAATGGATCAACAAGAATCCGAGTTACTGATAAACATACGCGCTCTTGAACGTAACCTGGAAACTGTCCAGCAAGATACTGAACGACTTCAACAGGAACCATTGCTTATTCGTCGTCGTATTGAGTCTGAGCTAAGAACCTGGTTAGGGCTGTCTGACGACCTGCCATTGCATTCTGATGACTTGTTCAAGGAATCTGTTGAAGATAAAGTGACTGATGCCAGGAAAATAGCTGAAGCAAAGTTAATTGCAGCCGATGCTGAGCTCGACAAGGCCAACGAGGTATTATTTAAACTTCGAGCAGAATGGCAAGAGTTGGATCGACGCTATCAGCAGGCTGATTATGACTATCAGTTGGCAAATGCAGCCCGTCTTAAGGATGAAGAGTCAGTAAAGAAAATTAACGAACAGCGCAGTAAACTTCAGGGACTGGTTGGTTCTTGTGAGCATGGCAGTATTTTGTTTAGCGAGTGTCAATATATTCAGGGCAAAACCCAAAAACTTCAGGCGATCCACATGAAAAATCACCGCGATCAAAGTACGCTCTCGCGCTCTGAAGAAGAATGGGCTGGCCTTGCTTTATTGGCGTTGAATTCTCGTGACGCACTCAAAATACCGCTTCAAAACTTAAGCAACCAAGTATCAGCAAAAGTGCAAGAGTGCAGTTCACTAAAAACTAAGCGAGACTCTGTCATGCTTACCGTTGACCGTGGCCGTCGTTTACTAGGCGAGTTGGAAAGATGGGAACGGTTATCCGGTTCAATCGAGGCAGCGGAGAAAATTCGACAGTTGATTTCAAGGCGAGAGTCGATCTCTAGTGACATCGATAATAAGCGTTTGAAAGTTCAGATGCTTAAACAGAAAAACTCTATACGTAAAAAGACCCTAGCAGACATCACCAACACTCTTACTCGGAAGCTTTTATCGGAACAGGCATTTGGTAATTTCGAATTACAAGATGAAAGCCGTCCTTTCCAATTGTCGGTTCGCGGTGGCGAAGCTTATCGGGTTCTGGAAGTCCTTCTTGGTGATGTAGTGTGTCTGCTGGATTCGGTAAACCCAGGAAGCGCTTTTCCTGGTTTCTTAGTCCATGATTGTCCCAGAGAGGCTGATATGAGCGCCGGTTTATACGATAACTTTTTGCTTTTGTTGCAAAAAATTGAACAAAAAATCTTTGGCGGTGAGGCCCCCTTTCAATATATCGTAACCACTACAACGCCACCACCAGCACCAATCCAGTCTTTGCCTTACCTTCGGGTAACACTTGACCCAAGCACTGATGATGGATTGTTGTTTCGGCGGCGTTTCAGCACATCATTGCGAAGCGAATATCTTCAGTAATTTAAGGAAAAATGTGAATATTGTTAAAGGAAATTATCTGCAACTCGCACCTAGAATTGATCTGTTAACTGATGTAGTGGTTTTAGCTCAAGCATGGAAAAAATGCCATACCGCAATCCGTCGGATTAATTGGTATGCCGATGTTCTGGAACTTGATTGCTCAACCATTAATTTACAGCAACAGTTGGAAGAATGGGCTGATTCAATAAAAAATCAGGATTTTAAGCCTGAGCCGATGAAGTTAGTTCTAGCACCAAAAAATGCTCGGTGGGATTTTCCAGATTCTCAGAAACCCCCAGAGCCTTTTAATATTGATGACTTGCTAGATTCAACTTTCTCGACAAATGGTGATGAGCCCTTTGAATCTTGGGGGGTGGCCAAAGATTCAAAGGGAGTAAGGAAGCAAAGACTTCGGCCACTTGCGCACATCTCAATTCGTGATCAAACCCTGTCAGCTGCTGTTATGCTTTGCCTTGCCGATGCAGTGGAATCTGCACAAGGTGATACATCCGAGACTGATATTCACCTAGCCCAGAAATTGGGTGTTTTCAGTTATGGTAATCGCTTGCATTGTCGTTGGGATACGATAAATCAGCCTAGATCCAGAGCTTATTTTAGCTGGGGCAATTCGAGAACCTATAGACAATATTTTCAGGATTATCGAACTTTTCTCTCTCGCCCTCGCAACGTTTGTGCAGACCTGTATAGTCGGATCAATAGCGGCAGGGAACTCTTCGTGGTATCTCTGGATATAAAATCATTTTATGATGATATTGATCGCTCCGCACTAATTGGGCAGTTGAAAACTATTTACCAGAAATTTTATGATGATTTTGGTTTACCCGATCAACTCCGTGCTGATGACGACTTCTGGGATACTACTGAACGTATACTTAACTGGACCTGGCGAGACGAAGATCAACAACTCGCCAAAGTAGTGAATAACGACGGCGATTTACCTACAGGATTGCCACAAGGGCTCATCGCCTCCGGTTTCTTTGCAAATGCTTATATGATCAATTTCGATCAATTGATGGGTTCTATTCTTGGTACCAAGGAAAATGAAATCATCATTCACGATTATTGCCGGTATGTGGATGACATTCGATTGGTAATCGAGGCAAAAGCTGGAGAAGATTCGAATCGGCTTGCCAAATTTATTCAGGATTATGTATCACAACTTTTCGATAGTCATAGCACTAACATCCGTGCAAATAAACCACTAAAAATTAATACAGAAAAAACTGCGGTTACACCGTATCGATCTATTTCCAGTCAAAATAATTTGTCGGCCTTGATGTCATTACTCCAAGAGACAATTAGTGGAACATTTGATTTGGACTCTTTGAAACAGGCTGTTGGTGGTCTTGACGGTATATTGTGGATGTCCGAACAGTTAGAGGATGCGCAGGGACGTAACAAATCGCTATTGAAACTGGCTAATATTGCTGTTCCAAACGCGGATGTTCGTGACGATACAGTAAAGCGATTTGTTGCACCTCGATTAGCATCAGCGCTACGTATGCGCTTAGCTATGACTGACACGTCCGGTAAATCTGAAAGCGATGAAGCTTTCAATTGTGCAGCTCTAAACCATGAATTTGAGACTACAGCTCGAAAACTTATTAAAAGTTGGGCGGAAAATCCTGCTTTAGTTTTGTTACTTCGTGTTGGTTTGGATATATTTCCGCATCCCAAACTACTTGGACCAGTACTTGATGCTTTACAAAGCAAACTTTATTCAACCGCTAAAAAAGATAACGAAACAGCTCGGCAGGAATTACATGTTGCCCAGTTTGTGTCGGCCGATTTGCTTAGGGCTGGTGCGACAGAAACTGGATACAGGGAGGATTCGCAGTATCCTGATTCGATTGATATATTAAAATATCGTCAGGATTTGGCCCTTTTCGCTCGCAGAATTTTAATAGAGGGTGATTGTCCCTTTTATCTCAGACAACAAGCGATGCTGTTTCTAGCGTCGGTTGGCGATCATTCGTGCGTAACAGTAACCAATGTGGAATTGTGCAACTACCTGACACTTCACAAAACCCTGATATATGCACCATTTAAAGAAAAGGAGCTAGAAATTGCCTTAGCTCTAGCGTTAGTTGGTCAACAATTGGCACCTGCACCTGACCGATTTGCTGCATGGTTGACTGAGTGCTTGCAGTCCACAAATGATGGAGAAATTATTGAGCGTTGTGTTCGCATTGTTTCGGTGAATCGCCCCGATTTAATGCTGTTAATGCTCAAAATCCGTCATAGCAGAGTTTCGACGTGGAGGAAATATGTTCCTACAACATTAAAAGATGCTCGTCCAACTGTCTCAATACGATCATACAAGCTTAGCAACGGCAAACTATTACCATTACTAGGAGTTGTATCAGGAGCTTACAATCCATTCTCCAAGGAAAATGCCTTACTCCAGCTGGCTAGTTCATTGCTCAATCAGTCCGAAGTCGAAATTGAAAAGGAATTGGCAAATGGTCTGAATATTGGCGAGATTGAGGTTTGCTGTTCTGATTGGTCGTCGATACAGCGATTGCCAACAAATTCTGACTTTCTGAAAGTCCAATTTAATCGACAAGACCATATAGATCCATTGTATGAGAAGCCCCCATGGGTTAATGATGACTTTGCATGGCTTTATGGGCTTGGCCGAATTCTTCGCTCATGTATTACGGGAGAATTTGACTTTACCACAGGACGCTTCCTAATTACGGAAGATATTCCGCGCTATTCAGGATGGCGTTCGACTTGGGTTAAGCGGCGTTTTGGTCTTATCAATACGGGAAGCAGTCTTCTAGATGAGCCGGCCCCAATATCACCATGGCTTTCTGGTTTACTGTCTACTCTATTGCAGTGGCCAGGAACAAGTGTAGGAAGCGTGAATATGGAGCGCTTTTCTAAAGTAAAAACAAGATCAGATATTCTTGATTTAATACGGAAACGTGTTGATGTGCAGCGAGCACTTTACGGAACTCAATCAGACACGCCTATGTACGTTATTCCGACTCAGGAAAATCGAGCTCCGATACCTAGACCAATGCGTATAGCCGTAGTACAACCTATGCTTCCACGCCTTGATCAGTTCAATGATAAGGAGCCCTGCCGTTGGTCCAAAAAATTGATGGCAGAGCACCGCCGTCATCTAGCCGAGGTTTGTCGTCTAACTTACCAGAAGCTTCGTACTTGGTCTTCAGCACAAGGAGTTTACGGGGGGCGGTTTGATAATGACGAGCCGTTAGTCGATCTGATTTTGTTCCCAGAACTTTCTGTACATCCCGAGCATATTTTTCACCTTAGGGCATTATCAGATAAAGTTGGAGCAACTATCTTCGCAGGACTGACCTTCATTGATTCAGCAAAGCATTCTGGCCCTATCAATCAAGGTTTGTGGTTGATTCGAACTGAGACCCCTGAGCGAGGCCGGACATTTCAATATGTTTGGCAAGGAAAGAAACACTTAACAACCGAAGAACATAAGATGGGAGTTAAAGAATATAGGCCCCATCAAGTACTTATTGAATTTCCAGTCGGTTCTGGGTCACCAACTCGTGTGTCTGCAGCAATTTGCTATGACGCCACTGATCTGGCACTTGTTGCTGATTTGAGAGAACGATCAGATATTTTTTTAGTAGCCGCGTTCAATAAGGATGTGCAGACTTTTGATAACATGGTGGCGTCCCTGCATTTTCATATGTATCAGCCAGTGATATTAGCCAACATGGGCGAATTTGGTGGGTCAAGTGCTCAAGCACCATTACCAAAGCATGATCGGCTTATTGCCCATGTTCATGGAAATAATCAAGTTGCAGTGAGCTTGTTTGAGATTGATCCCGCTCCGTTCAAGTCGACTGCAAAATCAAAATTTGCACGGGAACTAAAAACACCGCCAGCTGGATACAAGGGGCGACCAAAATGCTAAGAAGTGAAAAAGCTATTGCAAGATCGTTGTATAGCAATCAATTGTCAGCTATCACTAAATAGTGGCCGCCGAAGCTGCAAAAAATGATGTACTCTAAGATGTCTACCTTAATTAGATGAGGAATAACCTATGAACCTAGCCGAAAGCATTTATCAACACAGTCTCAACCTTCCAGAAATTGCTGCCCGTGAAGCTCTCGATTTCATCGAATTTCTGGAACAACGTTACGCGCCGGTACCGTCTAATATAAAGCAGCAGAACGATACCGAAGCCTTTCTCGCTGCCATAGCAGGTGGTTTGAGCGAAGATTTTCCTGATGACATTAGCGATAAAGATTTGGGTGTTGATGCCCTGCGCGAGGCATTGGACTGATGATCTATTTGCTTGATACCAATGCGGCAATTGCCTTGTTGAAAGAGCATCCTCCGATGCTGAATCATGTGCGCCGTGTGGGCCGATCCAAATTGCGAGTCTGTGCGCCGGTTGAAGCAGAGCTATGGTTTGGCGTGGCCAAAAGCGCTCGACAAGAACAAAATCGTGCCCGTTTGCTCACCTTGTTGGAATGGTTGCCAAGTTTACCTTTTGCGGGTCAAGCAACGCAGCACTTTGGCGACATCCGCGCTCATTTGGCGAGCCAAGGGACACCGATCGGCCCTTATGATTTGCAGATTGCCGCCATTGCTCTTGCCTACGACCTGACTGTTATCACTCATAACACCCGCGAGTTTGTCAGAGTCCCCGGTTTAAAACTGGAAGACTGGATGGTATGAATTTCACTAATAAAAAATCGTCAGACATTTACGTTTTGAGGATGTTCCACATATGTAGCGACTCTAATATATTTTCGTATAAGTCACTATTTTTGCTTAGTCTTACAGCTTGTATGGTATGAGCTGCAAATCTTAATGAATATATTGCAACGTACCTTGATAGAAAAAACCGGGCATGAGAATGGCTTTGAGAATATTCTCCCAAGCTTGGATGATCAGGTATTGCTTGATTCAGCGTGAGCGTCTATTCTTTCCACGTAGACAAACTATGCCGTTTGATTTAAAGGCTGAATTTTTTCAGTTAAATTCCAGGGCAGAAATTGATCTAATGCCTCAGGTTGATAGTGCCGACCTAATATAGGTAGTTCAGTAAACAAGTATTTCAGATAATCAAAAGGCTCC
>NZ_JAWPOH010000078.1:0-13118 GCF_037671525.1 Methylobacter svalbardensis | reverse complement strand
AAACTTTCCAAATAGGTGCGCTCATCCTCAGTTAAACGCACAATATATTTCTTTGCCAATCTATCGTTCCCCAATAATGTAAAAAACCTACTCTATGGGGATTTTATACGACAAAACAAGACTGACTGAGTACTAGGACGTTTTGAGGATGCACTCACCCACAGTCAACAAGCAGTAGAGATTTATTGCCGCTTGATGGAAACCAGTCCTGACCGATACGAGCCTGATTACGCTAGTGCTCTTAATGATCAAGCTATCTATCTATCTATTCAATCTGAGTCATTACTCGGAAGCGTTCCAACACAACCACCAATCGTTACGAATCTATCAACGTTTAGCTGAAATTCGCCCCGACCGTTTTGATCAGAATTATGCTTTTAGTCTCAACTGCTTTAGCCGTGACTTATCCACACAAGGACGTTATCAGGAAGCTTTCGAGCACATTCAGCAAGCCGTTGCTATTTATCGCCGATTGAGCGCATCCCGGCCTGACCGATTTGAACCCGATTATGCTGGCGCTCTGAATAGTCAAGCCAAATACCATGCCAGCCTGGATTCCTTAGAGCAGGCAATCAGCAGCCAAGCTGAAGCCCTAGTAATTTATCAACGGCATGCTGAAAAAAGACCCAAAGTTTACGCAGAAGACTATTTGTCCAGCACAATCGATCATGCCTATTGGCAATGGCTGGCACGGCAAACACCCGACCGGGAAAACCTCGTACAATTAGAGCAGCTCTATCTCCCGCAGCTACAAACCCATCGCCAGTCGTTCATAACCAGCCGTATGGCTTTTGTTGCGGGCTGTATCGCCTACCGTAACGACTCAGTTAGCACTCAAACTTGCTTTGAACAACTGACCGCCACCTATCAAACCCTGCCATTAGCTATGCAGCAAGCCCTGCAAGAGACCTACTTGCTAGCTGTTATTTATCTGGCTCAGCACAACCCAACGCCAAATCATGAACAGGCTGCACAAACCGCCCTAGAAACCTACGCCAAACAACGCGAGAACCGTTTGGCTTTTTATATCACCGAAACTTTAAAACGTCTGGATTGTAAGTACGAACTACCCGGTAGGCCAGAATAAGCTGGTTCGAACGATAGCTAGAACCAGCTTATTCCGACAAACACTCCCAAATTCTCAGGAAACGCCACCTCGCGTTACGCCCTTCGATAAACTCAGGACAAGCTTAAGTGGCCCTATTCCTGCTTAAGCCTCCTCTGAGAACCAGAACCCCGCTCTACACCAAATTTCACACCCTCAGAAAAGTGACACCACTCCCTCATTTGCACTGTCACCCGGCGAAGCCTCAGAAAAAAGCGGTGCCAGGCGAGTCAACAACCTGCCTCTGTTTCTGGTCGGCGGCGCAACACTCACCTTCCTGGTCATCATGGTGTTGGTCGCGACAGATCGAGCCGCTAAACAGAACAGAATCGGTGACAAAACTGAGCAAGAGAAGGTTGTCAATACCAGTATGGCCGCTCATGAAATAGCGGGGGACTACCTCAGCGGCATCATACCGATAGCAACGAAGACTTTAGACATACCCCCGCTACCGATGGCTTCAGAAGCACCGGCCTTGACCGTGGTAAGACCAACCAGCCTGGATTCGCCGCCACTACCGCCGAACCAAGCCAATCAACCAAACCAGCCGCCCACTCCCGAAGCGGAGTTAGCGGCTCGTATCCGACAAGTTAAGCTACAACAATTTGAAGAGGCGGTTAAAGCGAAAACGGCGGTCAGCGTAGCAGCTCCTCGTAGCCCGGGATCAGCACCCGTGGCATCCGATAAATTATCGGAACAACAAGCGCTGCTGGCACAACAGATTGTAGCGAACCAGACGACAGAAACCGATCCTATAACCGCCTACAAAAAACGTCTCGCGCAACTAAAAGACACCGGCATTATTCATAGCGGGGGCAATGCAGAGAAAACACCACAGCTGCTGAACGCCGGTGCATCAGCTGATGATAAGAATAACATCAACCAGTATGCAAACAATGGACAAGGCGATCGATGGCGATTGGACTCCAAACCGGAACCCCCTCATTCACCGTATGAGTTAAGAGCTGGCTTTGTCATACCGGGTACGCTGATATCCGGGATAAATTCACAATTGCCAGGCCAAATTATGGCGCAAACATCGCAGGATGTTTTCGATACCGCCACTGGCAAATACAAGTTGTTTCCACAAGGCTCCCGCCTGGTAGGCACCTATTCCAGCGAAGTCGCTTACGGGCAAGCGCGAGTACTGGTTGCGTGGCAACGTATTGTCTTCCCCGATGGCAAAGCCATGGACATCGGCGCCATGCCAGGCGCTGACGGCGCTGGCTATGCAGGTTTCAAAGACCAGGTAGACAACCACTATGTACGCATCTTTGGTTCTGCTTTGTTGATGTCGGCCATCACAGCAGGCGTAGCTTATAGCCAACAAAACCAAAATACCGGCAGCGTGTATGCACCCAACGCACAAAGCACGTTGAGCAGTGCCTTAGGCCAGCAACTGGGGCAAGCGACGGTACAAATGATAAGCAAAAATATGAATATTGCCCCCACGCTGGACATTAGACCGGGTTATCGGTTTAACATCCTTGTGACCAAAGATTTAACGCTCAGCAAACCCTACGAAGCATTCGATTATTAAAGGAGAACGCCTTGAAAACGCTAAAATTCTCAGTTACTAAAGCGGTTATTGCTAGCTTAGTCAGCGTAACGACACTTACGCCATCCTTTGCCGGAATCCCCGTTATTGATGGTACCAATCTATCGCAAAATGTGTTGTCGGCAACAGAAGAAATTGCGCAGACGCTTAAGCAGGTACAGCAATATTCCACACAGCTGTCACAGTATTCTACGCAATTGCAGCAGTACTCAAATATGATGCAGAATACCGCTGCGCCAAGCTCGTTCACTTGGGCTAACGCATCGCAAACCATATCCGGATTGACCAACACCCTCAATACTTTGTCTGGCTTCCAGAGCCAATTTGGTTCGCTAGCCAATTATGTGAACAACTACCAAAATCTAAACCAATATGCGAATTCTGCCTGTTTCAATAGTATTGCATGTACCCCCGGCGCATTAGCCAGTCTGAACAATACGCTTAAACTGGGATCACAAGCGCAGCAAAAAGCGAATGCCGCAGAAATACAAGCCATCGACAGCCAACAAACCGCATTACAAACCGACGCGGCAACGCTTCAAAGGCTGCAAGCAAACGCACAAACCGCATCAGGACAGATGCAAGCCATTGGTTATGCCAATCAGCTTGCCAGCAATCAAGCGAACCAGCTATTGCAGTTAAGGGCTCTACTGATAGCGCAACAAACAGCAGAGGCCACGCGCAATCAAGTCATAGCTGATCGTGAGGCACAACAAGCCGCCGCTGACCAAAGTTGGCGCAAGGATACACTTACACCCGTCACACATAATAATTGGGCAATTCGCTAGAGGATATGCTGATGAATTACAAATACATAAAAATTGCCATTTTTGTGCTCTTAACCGCTTGCACCCAGGAACCCCAGGAAACTGCGAAACCAACGGACAGTCTGGCCAATGCAGTCAAGCCGTCTGAACAACCGAAGGCAGTACCGGAAGTCAATGATGCGAATTGCCAGTTTGAATATATGAAATCTATTACAGATAAGGACATTCAGCAAACACTGGCCGATAACTGTGCTCGTCGCAACACAACAGTTAAGCCAGTCAAACATAAAAACTGGTCTGTTAGATAACCGAGCAGGAGTAACCATGAAAAAAATCTCGATAATCCTTATGGTTTTCCTGATTATTCAAATGCCAGAAGCTTTTGCGGCAATCAATGGCCAAGGCATCCTTGACGATGTACAAAACCAATTTAAAATTGCCGCCTCTGGTTGGGCTTCCACCCTAACAGCCAGAGCATCCTGGTTGTTCTGGATGCTCGCATTGATTTCTATGGTGTGGACACACGGCATGTTGTTGTTCCGCAAAGCCGACATTGCAGATTTCTATGGTGAATTCATCCGTTTTATTGTTTTCACCGGTTTTTTCTGGTGGCTGCTTACCAACGGCCCGACAATGGCAATTGACGTAATAGACTCAATGCAGACGCTCGGAGATACAGCATCGGGAATCAGCGGAACCACACCATCTGGCATTGTCGATGTTGGATTTATGATATTTAATACGGTTGTCCAACAATCGTCAATCGCGAGCCCGGTTATGAGCACCGCCGGACTCATCATGGCTACCATAGTCATCACCATTCTTGCTTTGATCGCAGCAAACATGCTCATTCTGCTAGTATCAGCCTGGATACTAGCTTATGCAGGGGTTTTTTACCTGGGCTTTGGCGGTAGCCGATGGACTTCGGATATTGCAATCACCTATTTCAAGACCGTCCTCAATATTGGCGTCCAACTGATGACTATGGTTCTACTGGTGGGCATTGGACAACAGTTTATCAATGCCTATTACGCTCAGATGGATGCCAACATGAACCTGAACGACATGGCTGCAATGTTGGTAGCTGCCATAGTTCTACTGGTGCTCGTTAACAAAATTCCACCGATGCTCGGGCATATTGCCCAAGGCGGCGGGACACATGCGCTGGCTGGCGGATACGGCGCGGGTTCAGCTATAGCCGCTGCCGGGGTAGCGGGGGCTGCCGCTGCAATGGCCGGCAGTACGGCTGCCGCCGGTGCCGCAAATATAGCGGGTGGTGCTCAGGCTGTTATGGCAGCAGCGAAACAGGCATCACAAAACTCATCAAGCGCCTCTGATCTTGTTTCGAGGATGGGCGGCGCATTAGATAGCAATACCGCTAGCGCCTCTACGTCCGCATCTACATCAAGCCCACTTGCAGCGGCAATGGGTGATAGCTTAGCGAGTCATAACTTATCCAGTAGCTCATCGGGTACGGCAAACCAGGGCAGTAAATCCAGCAGTACTGCCGCACACTTAGCATCGGGAATCAAACAGGTCATGGGCGAAAAAATGCAATCACGAATAAATCAAACGGTTGGTGGGCAAGTTGCCTCAGCCATCAACCAGTCCACAGAAACGCAAGCGCACAATAACAAAGCCACAAACCAAACATTCGATAACAATAGTCTGTCTGGTGAAACAACCGACATAGGGGATTCAAGGGCAAATGAAATCGCCGCCTTCCGTGATGGCTAACGGAAACGTAAAAAACCAGGACATCTAAAAGATGTAGCCATGAAAAACGAAAAAAACAACAAAATTTCCCGGAAAACCCTATCAAAAAATTGGGCACTTGAGAAACAATTAGTTTATCGAATTTTGGAATAAGGAGGCAACATGGCGGCAATGCCTGATTTACCACCGTCACACCATCAACAGGAGCGGATAGTTTGCTCGATCACCGCTGCTGAAAAATACGCGGTTCCAGCGAACATTCTGCTGGCAATAGCCGAAAAAGAAAATGGCAAGCCCGGTGTTTGGGTGAAAAATACCAACGGCACCCACGACGTTGGCGCCATGCAATTTAATACCGCTTACCTCAAAACACTCTGGAGGTACGGCATTTCACCTGAGGATGTAGCCAGCAGTGGCTGTTATACCTATGATCTGGCCGCATGGCGCATTCATGGGCATTTAACCAAAGATCCCGGTGATATGTGGACACGAGCGGCCAATTATCACTCGCGGACACCCTACTACAATCAGCTATACCGGGCTGATCTGATGGTAAAAGCTAATCGCTGGGCTAACTGGTTAGATAAATTCATGCAGTCCCATAGTGCGACGATCAATACCTACACGATAAAGCCCGAAGCTAAACAGACAAGTGAAGCAACCCACGTAGTACAGGCTATTAAAAAGGCCTATGTTCCACGTAGTATCATCGTTAGCAGTTCACTACCGATGACTATGCAATACCCACGCGTAGTGGTATCGGATGGCACCCTTGAAGCCCTTAAATGGCTGGCTCTATTGCTCATGGTAGCGGATCACATCAATAAATATCTGCTACACGATGCATCGCATACGTTATTTAACGCCGGCCGCATAGCCATGCCACTCTTCGTTTTTGTGCTGGCTTATAATCTGGCTCGGCCAGATGCCTATCAGCACGGCGCACATAGCCGGACAATGAAACGCCTGGCACTCTTTGGTCTCCTGGCAACGCCGCCTTTCATCGCCTTGGGTGGCTTGTTAGCGGGATGGTGGCCGTTAAACATTCTGTTTGCATTATTGTCAATGACGGCCATTATTTACTTCCTTGAGCAACAAACAATTAGTGGCTCTATCATTGCATGCGCTGTATTTATTGTCGGCGGTTCATCAGTAGAATTCTGGTGGCCTGCTTTAGCATTTGGGATTGCACTATGGTGGTACTGCAAAACGCCGCAATTCGCACCCTTGATAATAGCTGTGGTAGCCTTGCTATTACTCCGTATTATTAACGGCAATTACTGGGCTTTCGCTGCCCTACCCTTTTTAATCGCCAGCACCGCCGTCAATATTCCCGTGCCCCGTTATCAATGGCTATTTTATTATTTCTACCCATTGCATTTAACCCTTCTTTGGCTATCAACGAGGCTTGCCTATGTCTATGTCTATGGCTTTGCATGATAAATAGAGTGGTTGATACAGAATCTGTAATATAAACCCCGTTTAGCCACTTTTCTGTCATATAAACTATGCATTCGCATAACAAACACTGCAACAATTCGTTTACTACCCATTATTTTTTACGATAGGGATAATCCATAATTAATGCTTATTATTCGAAGGGGTAGTTATGCTCCAAAAGCTTTCGTAAAAAATAAAGGCTCAATTTTCGTAAATGGTGGGATTATTTTTTAAATTGTGCAACGATTTTGCAACTGTGTGTAATATCATCAAGGCTTTATTAGACTTATTTACATTGGTTATTAATTGTGGCAAACGAATAACTAATTGATTGATATGATGTTGTTTGTTATAAATAGGATTGTGATTCCGGTTGTCGCGGGTTCGAGCCCCGTCGCCCACCCCATTAAATTCAATAACTTCCGTCATTTTTAAGCGCCCACTTTTTCCGAGTGCAGTCAATTTGTCACAGTTTTTTGCGTTTCCGGCGAATACCGAAAGATGCTCCGATGACAAATGAGCATAACGTTTGACCATATCCTAACCGCTCCACCCGCCTAATTCTTGCAGGATATGAAGCGGTGTTCCGTTTTGTACATGCCGGATTGCCATGTATGACGTAAATCATGCCACCTGAACAATTCAATACTGGTACGTTTTAGAGCCATGCACCTTCGGTCGAACTGGTTGCACATGCGTGTAATGCCAAAGATGCGATTCGTCCGCCGATTATTAAAAATTGCCTGCCCGCCGTTCTTGCACTTGACCATTAATACCAACTAAAACCGTCGTTGCCAGCCCGTAAAAAATGCCATGTTCAACAATGCCGGGAATGCCGTTTAAGGTGTCGTTAAGTGTTTTAGCGTCGATAGGCTCATCAAAGCTCATATCCGCTATTAAATTGCCGTGAGAACTTATCGCAACACCCTTTTTATGGGTATTTTGGCGCAAACCGCCATGCCCGCCGTTCGCTTCCAGCTGTTTTTTAACCAGTTGCCAGGCACATGGCATCACTTCAATGGGAATAGCAAAATGCTGACCGATTCGCGCGACTAGCTTGCTCGCCTCAATCAACACGATAAATTGCTCACTGGCAATTGCCAGCAGTTTTTCGCGCACCAAGTCAGCCCCTTGACCCTTAAGCAAGGTTAATTCCGGCGACACCTCATCAGCACCATCGACATAAAGATCAAGGTGGCTAACCCGCTCGAAATCAACCGTGGTTAAACCGAGTTGTTGCGCCTTAATCGCGCTCACAACCGAACTGGCGACCGTGATCACTTTAAGCCCTTGTTCACGGCTACGATGCGCCAGCTCTTCAATAAAATAATTCGCTGTAGAGCCGGTGCCAAGCCCGACCAGCATCCCATCTACCACCTGCTTAGCGGCATGTTTGGCAACAAGTTCTTTATCATTCATGGTTTGCTCCTTGCTATAAGGATAGCATACGACTCTGCTGGGTTCTTCATGAGAGGCTAATAGTTAACACGCTTATAAATATTATCCGCCATCATCGCTCCGGCCAACGTAAGCGCACCGGCAACAACGCCTGCTAAGGCATTGAGCAGCGAAGAAGTCAGCGTTTCCACCATGCCGCCGATAGCAGGCGCGACGTTAGCGCTTTGGGCCAACTGCTCAATGAAGTGATGCGCAACGGGAATGCCGTGAATCAGAATCCCGCCGCCCACCATAAACATTGCCGCCGTGCCGACAACTGCCAGCAACTTCATCAGATAAGGCGCGCCATGCAAAAAGATCCAGCCAACTTGATGCTGGATTTTCGCCCATAGACCTAACCCCGGCTTTTGGCACAGGTAGAGGCCTGCGTCATCCAGTTTCACTATGATTGCCACCAGACCGTATACACCGGCGGTCATCATCAGTGCAATACCGGAAACCACCGCCACTTTGGTCGTAAAAGCCGCTGTTGCCACGGTACCCAGTGTGATAACAACAATTTCTGCCGACAACACAAAGTCGGTACGAACGGCTCCTTTAATTTTATCCCGTTCAAACGCCACCAGGTCAATCTCGGGATTGGCGACTGCCGCAGCCAGTTCGGCATGACGACTTTCATCTTCGTCATGGGAATGCAATAACGGGTGCGCCAGTTTTTCAAAACCTTCAAAACACAGATAGGCGCCACCCAGCATCAGCAACGGCATGATCAACCACGGCGCAAGCCAACTGATTGTCAGCGCCGTCGGCACTAAAACCAGCTTGTTTTTCAGCTAACCTTTCGCTACCGCCCACACCACTGGCAGCTCCCGTTCTGCCCGAATGCCGGATACCTGTTCGGCATTCAGCGCCAAATCATCGCCCAAGACGCCGACAGTTTTTTTCGCCGCAATTTTGGTCATCAGAGCCACGTCATCCAAGACTGTGGCAATATCATCGAGTAAAACTAAAAGGCTGGTACCGGCCATATTGAATTATTTGGGTTAAAAGTTAGTTGAAAAGATCCCAGCCCTTTATAGCCGAGCTATAGCGTCAAAAACGAGCTCATCCGGGCGATAATAAAATACGGCTGTTAAATAACAATCCTTTCCCCTACCCGAGGAATATTGGCACTCCACCCGCTACGCTTGAAGCAGGTCTGCAATGACAATGTGGCTGTTTTCTCACCATGTATTAAATAAAGACGAGGCTTGGACTCTTTAAAATTGCCGGCCCAAGCTAACAACTGACTTTGATCGGCATGAGCGCTTAACGCGCCCAATGTATGCACTTTGGCCGCCACATTGACGTCTACACCCAGGATTTTCAGATGTGTTTTTTTACCGTCAACAATAGCCCTGCCCAAGGTACCTTCGGCCTGAAAACCTGTGATGATGATATGCGCATTGCGCCGCCATAAATTGTATTTAAGATGGTGACGGATGCGCCCGCCGGTACACATGCCGCTACCGGCAATAATAATCACACCACCGGCAATACGATTGACGGCCATTGATTCTTCGGCTGTTTGTGAATAGATCAACCCCGGCAACCAGGCTTGCCAGCCGCCGGGAGCAATTTTGGTAAATTCGGGATCATCGATATTGAATAAGTGGGTATTATCTGCGTAAATATTACTGGCGCTGATCGCCATCGGGCTATCCAGGTAAATCTGTTGCTGTGGCAGTCCGCCCTGACGCTGAATTTTACCCAGCCAGTAAATCAGGTCCTGAGTTCTGCCCACGGCAAAAGCCGGAATAATCACATTGCCGCCGCTTTCCGCGGCTTCTGCCAAGGCCGCACGCAATTCCTCCAGGGTATTTTGCAACGGTTTATGGTCGCGATCACCATAAGTGGATTCAAGCAACAACACATCCGCTTCGGTTAAAACACTCGGATCACGCATTAGCGGCGAATTCAGGTTGCCCAAATCGCCGGAAAAAACCAGCGTTTTGGTTTTATCTTGATCCTTGATGCGCACTCGCACGATAGATGAACCGAGTATATGTCCCGCTTCATGAAAAGAAACGCTCAGCTCAGGCAATATTTTGGTTTCCATGCCATAGGCTATCGGCTGACGCAGCGCCAGTAACGTTTTCACATCCGCCTCGGTATATAAAGGTTCAAGCAGCGGCTTACCGGCACGTTCCCGACGCTTGTTTTCCCATTCGGTATCTCGTAATTGCAGATGAGCGGCATCCATCAGCATCAATTCCAGCAGCGGAAAACTGGCCTCGGTCAGGAATACCGGCCCCTTGAAACCGTCTTTAGCCAGCTTGGGCAAGCGTCCGCAATGGTCAAGATGGGCATGAGACAACACCACCGCATCAACAGTCGCTGGATTAAAGGGGAAATCGGCTTCATTTTGTTCTTCTGTTGCTCTTGAACCCTGAAATAACCCGCAATCAAGCAGTATTCGGCCGGAGTCGGTTTCCAATAAATAACAGGAGCCGGTAACTTGGCCTGTCGCACCTAAAAAAGTAAGATTTGCCATCGCATTGCCTTGTCGTGTGTAAAAATCAATATAATGATGTCACCATGCAAATGATCACATCAAATTTCCTCGAATGACAGAGTTGATGTTAAAATCGGGCCATCATCGAGCTGTTCAGCAAAAAGCTTATTATCCTATTAAAAGAGTTTTGTCGTAACCCAACGACAAAACTTAACTTCACGAATATTCATCGAAGAATTAAATTGAAAAAGACCATAAGACACTCTATCCCCCGATTGCTCCTGTTTTTTTGCTTGGGTCTCCCCATGCAAACACTGCTTGCTTTGGGCCTACCTATGCCAGCAGTGCCTGCTGAAGATCCCCTCATAGCTCAGGAAATTACCGCCATTATTTCGGCAAAACAGCATCCATACCTGATGCTGTCCAACTTCGAAAATCGTACCGAAGATATTGATTCCCTCTATAAAATATCGAACCGCCAGTTGCTGTGGCTAGGCAACCAAAATACCGAAAAAAACATCACCGAGGGGCTTAATCTGTTAACTAACGCGGCTGACCACGGATTAAATCCTAAAAATTACGATACTGAATCGCTACGACAAAAGCTACAGCTTGCCTTAAAGCTCAAGCTTGGTTCGTACAAGGAATTGGCGCTGTACGATACAGCTCTCAGTATCTCCTTGCTACGCTACTTGCATGACTTGCATTATGGACGAATAAATCCACAAGGTATAAATTTTAAATTAAAGTTAAGAGAAAAAAAGCTGCTTGATTTACCCTTGTTGATTAAAAACAGTTTGGCACAAAACACGCTGGTTCAATTACCGCTATCGGTTGAACCCACGTTAAAACAATATCAAAAGTTAAAACCGGCATTGGCTAGCTACCGCCAACTTGCCGCGAATACGCCGCTGTCAAAACTGCATATTAAAAAAACGTTGCGTCCAGGAGACACTCACCCGCAAATTGCCGAGCTACGCCAATTTCTAATCGCTGTCGGCGATTTACCTGAAGATAAAACCGTTATCAGTGCTGAAAAATCATCGCTATACACCGATACTATCGTTACCGGGGTTAAGTCATTTCAAAATCGGCATGGGCTTACAGCCGATGGATATATCGGGACAAGCACTGTGACCGCACTCAACGTACCTTTAAGCTACCGAGTAACACAAATCGAATTGGCTATGGAAAGATTGCGCTGGTTACCTGAACTCAATGCCGGAACATCCATTATTGTTAATATTCCTGCCTTCCAATTATGGGCATTTGATGCGATTGATCAGACCGATGCAAACATAGTTAATATGAAGGTCGTTGTCGGCAAAGCACTGAAACATCAAACCCCGGTGTTGATGGCAGAAATGCACTATATAGATTTCATGCCTTACTGGAATGTTCCTTACAGCATCACAAAAAAAGAAATATTGCCCAAGTTGATTCAAAACAACAATTATCTTGACCAGGAAAACATGGAACTGGTCTCTGTTTTCCTCAACACAGCAACCCCAACTGCGCTTAATGGAGAATCCATGAATCTGCTTAAACAGGGCAAGTTAAGAATCAGACAGCGTCCAGGGGGAAAGAATGCCCTGGGCAAAATAAAATTTATTTTCCCCAACAAGGATGACGTGTATTTGCATGATACCCCGGCAAATGCCTTATTTAGCAAATCACGAAGGGATTTCAGCCATGGTTGCGTGCGGGTTGAGAACCCTCAAAAACTGGCTGAATTTGCACTTAAAAATCAGGATGACTGGAACCCGGAAACGATAAAACTCGCCATGAATACGCCAAAAAATCGACGTGTCATATTGAAAAAACCGATACCGGTATTGTTTTTTTATACCACGGCTTTTTTTGACCAATTTGATAATTTAGCGTTTTACCCTGATATTTATGGTCATGACGCTGTATTACTGAAAACCCTGAGTCAAGCGAATGACCTGTCTGATCAGTCGCTTTTTATCGGCACCAATACGCCGCAGGAAGCGTTAATCAAATAGACTATAATTGACTCTTCTCGATAATTGCTGCTGCATTACCGGGTGTTGATTTCAGGAAATGTCATTTATTTTTACCATGAAGGGCTTGAAGAATTTACTGTATTGACTTCCTGCGTTTTCTATAGAGATGATTTTATAAAACAAAAATTTTTAGTCATTGCTTTAATAACCTTACATTAAGGTTGATTAGAAATCCTTATTCGACAAATCGCCAAATTCTCTTTCCTTCATTATCTTCATACCCTTCATGGTCTTAAAAACAAGTTATAAACTGGATAAAGAGCCCATATAAATAGACATTGTTACGCATCGGCATTACCCTACTGCACGCCGTCCATGACGCCAGATAATATCGACATTCTCCACCGCCACGCGGATTAAAGAGGGCAGAACAATTGCCAAAAAAAAGGACACGAAGTTTTTCTTCATGTCCTTGTGTGTGTTTCGTGGTTTATTACTGCTTACATTACACGAAGCTTATATCCAGATAATATTAAGCTAGTACTAAGTCAGTCTTGTTTTGTCGTATAAAATCCCCATAGAGTAGGTTTTTTACATTATTGGGGAACGATAGATTGGCAAAGAAATATATTGTGCGTTTAACTGAGGATGAGCGCACCTATTTGGAAAGTTT
>NZ_JAWPOH010000077.1:0-13232 GCF_037671525.1 Methylobacter svalbardensis | reverse complement strand
CGCGAACAACGACGCACTGACGACGGCGGAAGACACCCCGCTGACCATTGCCGCGAGCGCGCTGACCGGCAACGACAGCGATCCGGAAGGCGACACCTATAGCATCACCGGCTTCACCCAGACCAGCAACGGTACGCTGGCGCAGGACGGGGACGGCAGCTTCACCTACACGCCCAATGCCAACTACAACGGCGGGGACAGCTTCACCTACACCATCACCGACAGTCAGGGTGCCACCGACACGGCGACGGTGACCATCAACGTGACCCCGGTCAACGATGTTGCCCCCACTATCGGAACATCCTCTCTCAGTGTCTCCGAAGAAGGACTTGTTGCTGGAGTTAAGGATACGACAGGCAGCAACGACACCACGGATCTCGCAACACGAACTAGCACGATCGCCATCACTGGCACAGCTCCGCTCACAGCAGAACTTAGCTTGGTCGGTTTGCCCACCACTCTCAAATCTGGTGGAGTCGTAATTGCTTGGTCTTATGATTCCGATAATCCCGCTATCATTCTCGGCAAAGCTGGTTCCGAACTCGTCATTCAAATCACCCTTAACGGAGGTTCCACTGCGGTTACTCCAGCATCCACCGCCCTCAGCTATACGGTTGCCTTGCTTGGTCCGGTAGACCATGCTTTAACCAACGTCGAAGATACCTTGAGTTTCAATGTCGGTGTGACCTTGTCCGACGGCAGCAATCCAGTTGCTTCAAGCAGGATTGGCATCACCATCGAAGACGACATGCCGGTCCTCACAAACATCGAATCTCTCGTCGTTGGCAATAGTACGGCTTCCACCATCGGGACGATTACAGGCCTGTCATTTGGTGCGGATCATGCGGCATCGACAGGTGCATTCACGCTCACAAGTACACCCAAGTTGGAGGGAATCACTAATATTTTGTCTGACGATGGCAAGACGTTGACTGCCTCAATCAACGGTCTTAATAATGTTTACGACAGTACAGACGCGGTGTTCTACACCGTCACTCTGAGCGACAACAGCACTTATACTTTCAATCTGGTAACGCCGCAGCCCACGCAGTTGATTCCTCTTAACTTTGCTCAGGTGACGGCAGGTGGTCCACAAGAGATGGTCACTTTGACCGCTGGCACCAACAGTGTGACCTTCGATGGTTTGCAATTCAATCCAACCACCTTTGCCCCGATTAATTCCACCAGCTCCAATGTGGATGACATCAACGCCAACAGTATCGGGTTTGGTATTGGCAACGGCAATGTGGACGACAACGAAGGGTTTAGCGCCAGTGTGGTGCAGCCGGTAGATGGCATGCAGTTCACAGTGGTGGCGGCAGCAGGCAATATAGATGCCACGACTATTTACTGGAAGGCCTTTGCGGCCGACGGTACCACTGTGGTCGATAGCGGCACGATCAGCCTCACGGGCTTGAAGAACGTGGCGTCTTCGCAGGTGGTCAGTATCCAGTCGGATGTGGAATTCAACATCATAGAGGTACGCTTTGATCACCCCGATTCGAACGATGCTGTTCGTATTCAGGGCTTCAGCCTGATCGACAAGATCGTGCCCTCTGACTTGGCACTGAACTTTACCGCCACGGCCACCGATGGTGACGGAGATCAAGTATCAGCATCGTTCTCTGTCAATGTGGACAGCGTGCCCACTGCGGTAGATGACATCACCTACACTGTGCAAGGTACCGATGGCGATGGCGACAGCGTCAATGGCCTCATCGGTGCAACCCTGTATCCGGCGCAGCCTACGATTTCGGGTACAGCAGGTAACGACACCCTCACCGGGGATAATGCCGATAATTACCTGCTTGGCGGTGATGGTGACGATATACTCTCAGGAAACGGAGGTGATGACCTTCTGGTTGGCGGTGCCGGTAATGACACCCTGACCGGTGGCAACGGCAACGACATCCTGATTGGCGGCACGGGCAACGACATACTAACCGGTGGAGCGAGTGCGGATGTCTTCAAATGGAATTTAGCAGATAAGGGCGAGGCTGGTAATCCAGCGCATGATATTGTGACCGACTTTGGTAATGGAAATAATGTGCTGGATTTGAGGGATCTTTTGACCGGGGAACATGACACAAGTCTTGCTAACTATCTGCACTTTGATAAATCCGGTTCAGATACCGTTATCTCTGTCACCAGTAACGGTGGAAACGGCATCGGAGAAAACTATGATGCGGGGAAAGTCGATCAAACCATTACGCTGGAGGCCGTTGATTTGGTAACGGGATATGATACCCAAGCAGCGATGATTCAAAGCATGCTCGACAGTCAAAAACTGATCACGGATAATTAATATGGGTTGACTGAAAATGCTGGATAATTTGGCGAGTAAGAGAGGCGTTGTATGGCTTATGTGATTAGGGATGCCGATGGCAACATCATGGCGGTGAGTCCGAAAGAGATAAACTCCCCGGAGTGGGAATTTATTGATGCCCATTCCAGGGAGTATCTTGGCTTCCTGGAATGGGCCATTGCCGAGCAGGATCCGTTTCGAGAGAGTGATATTCAGCTTGCGCGGGTACTGGAGGATCTAATCTCAATGCTGATTGAACGCGATTTGATTCGATTTACCGATTTTTCTGAGCCTGCCCAGAAACGTCTGATAGAAAGACAGACTATGCGTAAGAGTAGCAAGCAATTAAATCTAATTGATGACGAACAAGGTCTTTTTTAAAATCAATTTTTCTGACATCATATTCTGACTAAAGGCCAGCGATTCCGGAAGCGACTCAAGCAAGCTTTTGCTTGAGTCGCTTCCGGCGGGTTTCTGCTTCACAGAACGGCCTGACTGCACCGATTCTCTATAGGCCAACAAGCGGTATCCCACTCTAACACGTTGATCGTAGCGGCTACATCGGCGTAATTTTCGTACCCGCAATCGACGCAAAGGAACTTTGCTTGTGTTTTTCGATATATAACCACAGTACCGGCAAGTTCGACTGGTGTTATGGGATGATGGCGGCACGGCAAGCAATATCCCGCCGTCCCATTCCATTTTATTGTTCAGCTGCCGTCTGGGACTATATTGATGTCGAGTGATATCGAAGATGCCGCAAGTCCAGGAAGCTTCGCTTAACAGCATTTTTCTTTCTGATACAACCTTAGCACATGCGTCACATATTGCTTTGTTTCAGGATAGAGCGGTACGCCGTGATAGCGATCTACAGCACCTTCACCCGCGTTATATCCAGCTGCCACCAGCGCAACATCGCCTTGGTAACGATGTAACAACCATTGCAAATACTTTAAACCGCCTTTAATATTTTGCGAGGCATTAAACGCATCCCCCACGTTAAAACGCTCTGCCGTTGCAGGAATGATTTGCATTAACCCCATCGCATTTTTAAGTGAGCGGGCATCCGGCTCAAAATTAGACTCTACACTGATAATAGACAAAGCAAGGTGCGGATCGATGTCATACCAGGGGGACATCGTTCTGACCATATCCACAATCCAGATTTTGCTTTTCGGCAGCCGACTCAGTCTGGTTTTAATGTCAATATCGTAACCTACGGTTGAGCTAAAGAAGATTGGTTTTTCCGGTTGCTGGGTAGCAGAATTTATACAGCCCGGTAATGTTGATGATTCTAATCGAATTGACTCCAGCATATTCTGAGCCTCATAGTGTCCCTGCTGACCTGCCATCGAAAATAACGCTGCCGCATAATTGCGTTGTTTGGGCACGCCGGCGCCAAACGCATATAACATGCCGAGTTGATACTGTGCTTCAGTGCTACCTAAACGTGCCGCTTCGCAATAACGCACAGCCGCCTGCCATAAGTCGTGCGAACCGCGAGCATGGTGAGCTAATTTAGCCGCCTCTTTCAGCAACTTTTGTGTGGACGGAGGTTCGTACTCCAGCTTTAATGTTAGTTCTTCATCGGATAGAGCGAAACAAGACGACTCATTGAGAAAAAAAATAACGACACAACCTAAAAAAAGACGGATATGTGGAAATAATCGGATCATCGTGGAAATCTCCTTTGCTCATGACAAAGCCAGTCAATACATCGATTTGTAGGTCTATTTTAAATATCTCATAAGGCGGAAATAAGTAAATACAACCAATGCGTTATAGATTTTTATCTAATTTTTGTCATGCACAGAGAAAAAATCCAATAAATTACATGCCATACCGAGTATAAACCTAGTCGGAGTCAATAGAACGATTTTATCGCTCACCTAAAAAATGTGCTTTCCCTTAGATGCTCCGTTCAAAGCCAAGCTTGTTTTGTTTCTTCCCAACTATATGATAGGTAATGGAATTTAAAAAAATGGGTGTTGTTGACAGGCTTGTCGTATGAATATATTAGCCTTCGGTTTGCTCATTTTTAAAAACATATTTATATTCAATTGGTTGCAACAGTAGAAGTGGCCTTTTTTGCCAAAAAGCAACAAAAATCATCTATAATAATCAATTTATTGCAAAAAATGAGCGAACCGTGGGTATTAGGCTATATTTACAGAAGTTTATTTAAAAATTTGCAAGCTTACCTATCAATTTAGATCATAAATACCGCTAGGACCGATAGCATGAAAGCAAATTACATATCAGCCATCCTTTGAGGTCATAGTCATAACACAGCCAGTCCTCTTTTTTAACCCGATGAAAAATATCTTGATTAAGATTATTTTAGGTATTCTTGTTTTTTTTATTTTATTTCACCTATCCAATGCAACCGACTTTAACAAGTTAGCCAGTCTCGCGGGCCAAAGATATGGAATTTCTGCACGAAATACTATTTTAAGTTTGCAAGCCACTGTTGACCAACTCAAGTCTGCATCAGACATGGAAAAGGTCAAAGGCATCAATGACTTTTTTAATACGGAAATCAAATACTTTGATGAGGACATTAATATTTGGGGCGAATCCGACTATTGGGCAACACCCTTAGAGTCTTTGGGTATGGAGCGTGGCGACTGTGAAGACTTTAGTATTGCCAAATACATATTCCTCAGGGTGCTTAATATCCCCAATGAGCGCCTCAAACTTACCTATGTTCGAGCCCAAATAGGCGGTCCGCGCAGTAGGGTTTTCGTGGCGCACATGGTCTTGAGTTACTATGCGACGCCTACGGCAGAACCCCTCATTCTTGACAATCTCATTCCAGAGATTCGCCCTGCCTCCCGACGCGGTGACTTGATCCCGATTTTTGCATTCAATAGCGAGGGTCTTTGGACTGGTGCGGCCAATACTCCTAGGGGTGGGTCTTTGAACAGTCTTTCACGCTGGCGTAATGTACTGGAGCGGATTCAAGCTGACGGTATAGACAAAATATAATTATAAGGAATCACTATGTCTCTCATTAAAAAATTATGGATAGCCATCATCATCGCCATAGCATTGGCTTTTAGTGCCAGCATTGTCGTCAATACGATATCCAGCAAAGAGTATCTTGAAAAACAACTCCAGATGAAAAATATCGATAACGCCGTCTCTCTGGCGCTATCGATATCACAAATGGAAAAAGATCCCGTAATCATTGACCTGATGCTCTCTGCACAGTTCGACAATGGACACTACCAGTACATCAGGCTCACCGATCCTAACGGCAAACTGATGACTGAAAGGGAAAGCAGCAGCCAATCGCCGGATGTTCCGCTCTGGTTTAGCAAGCTTATTCATATTAGCGCTCCCCCCGGCATCGCGCAGATACAAAATGGCTGGTCGCAATATGGCACGTTGTCGCTGGCAAGCACGACCGAATTCGCCTATCAGGATTTATGGAACGGAACCTTAATGGCCTTGTTCTGGAGCGCAATTATTGCCGCCATCACCGGCTTGATAAGCACAATTATTTTAAAAAGGATACTCCGCCCGTTAAAAGAGATGGTCAACATGGCTGAAGCCATTGGTGACCAAAACTTCTTCACCATTCAGGAGCCAAAAACCATCGAATTTAAAACCCTGGCCCGGGCTATGAACCGCCTTTCCAACCGGATCAAGGAGATGCTGAGAGACCAAACACAACTATTGGAAGGGCTGCGACTGGAGGCCAACTATGATCCCGTTACCGGATTAATGAACCGAAAATATTTCATCAGTCGCGTGACCGCACATGTTTCCGACGAAGAAAGCTTTAATGATGGTGTGCTGGTTGTCTCTCATATTTCCAACCTGGCAGAAATCAACGAAACACTTGGCGGCGTAGAGACCGATGCGCAATTGAAGAAAATGGGTAATGCGCTGGGAGCATTATGTCATCAATATCCTTCACTTATCGCAGGCCGCTTGACTGGCGCTGATTTTGCAGTTTTTTCAAAGCTGCCGACAGATCATCATGTACTAGCCACTCAGATCAAGAACGTTCAATTAAAGGTCGTCAGTAACCTACAGGATACTTTCCCGAATTTTAATTTATCAACAACATTCAGCAAAATCAGCAAATCGGATCAACTCGAAGGTCTCAAAAAACTCATCTCTACCGCCAACGAAAAAGCGGGGGCAGATGAAATTGACATCATCGATTTGATTAACCATAACTTCATCACCACCTATGAAAATAATGATGAAGTTGAGTGGCGCAATATGCTGACAACCGCGCTGAACACCAAGCGCTTGAAACTTGCCGCTTTCCCGGTCATCTCTTCATCGGGCAAGCTTATCCATAATGAGAGTCCGGTGCGTCTGCAACTCGAAAAAGATGGCGCCTGGGTTTCGGCAGCCGAGTTTATCTCTTGGGCGATTAAACTTGATTTGATTACTCAGATTGACGACCGGGTCGTCGAATTTGCAATTGAAACACTTGCTGAGGGGGGAAACCTAGCCATCGGACTCAATGTTTCTACAGGTGCTATGTGCAACCCATCCTATCTGGATAAACTGATCGCGCAGCTTAAGCAGCATCCTGATATCGCCCAACACTTATGGCTTGAGGTTACCGAGGACGGTGTATTTAACCAGTTGGATGAGTTTAGGCACTTTTGTAAAACGCTCAAACCGCTAGGCTGTAAAATTGGTGTTAAGCATGTAGGCGCACAAATATTACGCTTAGGTGAACTGCATGACCTTAGCCTGGACTACATCAAGATTGATGCGTCCCTGATCCGAGGTATTGATAGCAATACAGGCAACCAAGCTTTTTTGAAAGGCTTATGCCTGATTGCCCATTCAATCGGATTAATGACCATCGCAGAAGGCGTTTATAGCGATAGAGAAATCATCATCCTGCCAACATTGGGCATAGATGGAATGACAGGGTCTGCCATTAAACCGATTTCTGATTAATTAAGGGCTTAAGTTAACCCGTCATACCGGCAGCAGAGAAGCCGTATAGGTTGAGTTGTTTCTGTTCCACGGCACGTTTTGTATTTTGAAAACACGGGCGTTAGTCTACTGAATCCTTTTGTAGAGTAAAAGGTTATAGCTTGGACTTAAGCTGGGGCAAATAAATTTATCGAAAAGCATCGTAAAATCCCGCCGTTCAGGGCATAAGTATCTACACAAGTTTAATGACTTATAAAACAATTGGTTAAATTCGATTATTCATGATTTCTGGTTAACAACTGACTGCATTGAGTGTCAAAACTCACCTCGTAAAGGTGATTATCTTTATGAAAAACCGACTATATTTCCCTAACCAACTGATTATATATATTTAAAGTTGTGTAGATACCTATGCGTTCAGGGTGGGGTTTTATTACGTTATTCATGGATAAAACGGTAAGTAGTCGTTCAAAAGTCTTTTAACATTTTTTAGTAACCACGAAGAGCATGAAGGACATGAAGTTAACTATTTTTCTTCGTGATCTTCGTGATCTTCGTGTTCTTCATGGTAAATAAGGAGACAAATGTTTTTTCATTTTGTTAAAAAACTTTTGGTTGCCTACTTATAACAGTATTTTCCTGGCCCCTTAGCGATTCAACAGTATGCTCATTCACTGGCCGCTATTAGAATTCAGCCAGTTGGGCAAACCCAGCGTCAGTGTTGGCCAGTAGGTAATGATCAGCACGGCCAGCAGCAGAATAAAAAAGAACGGCAAGGTAGCCAGGTAAAGCTGCAACATCGGGCGTTTGAACCGATAACTGGCGATAAACAGGTTCATGCCGACCGGTGGCGTAAAATAACCGATCTGCATGTTGGCGAGAAAAATGATTCCCAAATGCACCGGATCCACGCCATAACCGACGGCTATCGGAAGCAGCAACGGAATCATGATGACCAGCGCCGCAAAGATGTCCAGCATGGTGCCCAGTATCAGCAGAAAGATGTTGAGCACCATCAGAAACGTCAGCTTGCTGGAAATGTGATCCTTGACAAAGCCGAACAGACGCCCCGGCACATCAGCGTCGATCATGTAGTTGGTGGATGCCAGCGACACGCCGAGTATCACCAGAATACCGCCGACCATAACCATCGCGTTGCGCATCACGGCCGGCAGTTGTTCAAGACTGATCTCCCGGTATATCAATACTTCGACGATCAGGACATAAACCGTGGTGACCGCAGCGGCTTCCGACACGGCGAAATAGCCGCTGTAAATCCCGCCCAGCACGACGAACGGCAGTGGCAGTTCCCAGCGGGCTTCGCGCAGGGCCTTCCAGGCTTCACTGGCGGTGAATTCGGCTAAGGCTAAATGACGGTTTTGCCAGTAGCTCCAGCCCGACAGTAAAACCAGCATCAGAATTCCAGGCATGATGCCGGCCAGGAATAATTCATCGATGGTAAAAGGCCTGCCTACGCCCATTTGCTGAGCAATCACGCCGTAAAGTATCAGCGGTAACGAAGGCGCAAACAACAAGCCTAGGCTGCCGGACGTGGTGACCAGGCCGAGACTGAAGTTTTCCCGGTAACCGGCCTGGATCAAAGCCGGGTACAGCAATGCGCCCAACGCGACAATAGTAACGCCGGAGGCGCCGGTGAACGCGGTCAGCAACGCGCAGGCGGTCAGTGCAACCATGGCTAGGCCGCCCGGCAACCAGCCCAGTAATGCCTGGGTCAGGCGCATCAGGCGAGCTGGGGCGCGGCTTTCGCTCAATAAATAGCCGGCAAAAGTGAATAATGGAATGGCCAACAGGATCGACATATCGGCCAAGCGGTAAAACTCGATGGCCACGACTGTCAGGTCCACCTCGTTCTGATAAAACCCGAGCAACGCGCCAGCGGCAATAATGGCGAATAACGGGGTTCCCAATAACGCCAAAATAATCAGTATCAGCGACAGCAGCATTATGATGTTTCTCTGTTGCCTAAAACCTGGAGTCCGTACAGGAAAAACCGCAGGCTCATAACGCCGAAACCGAGCGGGATAATCAGTTCACAGGCCCAGGCCGGAATTGAAGCAAACGCCGTGGTCGCTTCCTGGTAGTCCAGCAGCACCAGACGTCCGCCCTGCCAGGCCAGCAATGCGCAAATGCTGGCAGTAAACCAGTAGGTTAATAATTGAGCGGGGTTTTTCAGGTAAGTGGGTAAGAATTTGCTCAATACATCGATGCTGATATGGTTCCGGTCGCGGGTGGCCGCCATCGCGCCCAGTAGCGCGATCCATAACACCAGAATACGCAGCAGCGGATCGGCCCAGCCAATGCCGCTGCCCCAAACGTTCCGGAGCGCCACCTGGCCGATCGCGAGGACTATCATCGCAGCCAGTATCGTGACCAGTATGCCATCTTCCAAGCGCATTAACCAGATTGTTAGATGTCGGCACATAGCGTTAATAGCTTAGCCACGGCTCTGGCGAAAATCACGCAGGTGCTTTTTTAAGGTGTCGATTATCGGTTGACTGAGTATGCCTTCTCGTCCCATTTTTACTTCAGTCGCTTCTAGCATCGAGCGCCAGCTGCTCTGGTCGTTTTTATCGGTCGGCACGAATTGAATGCCCTGATGCTGTAAAACCTTGAGCGCTTCGGTATTGCCGCGACGATTGATGCTGTTCAGGTCTTTATAAACTGCACCGATGACTTCGCGTACTGTTTGTTGATCTTCGGATTTGAGTCGGGCGAAGGCTTTGGCCTGGACGATCATCGTCCCGTATAAATAAGCCAGCGGCTCGTCGGTGACATATTTAATGCGGGAATGCCATTGCAAGGCGATTGCTCCCATCGGTGAGGCGGCGACAGTATTGATCAGGCCGGTTTGTAAAGCGGTCAGAACATCGGTAAGCGGCAAAGAGATCGGCGAGACACCGACCGTCTGGAAAGCGCTGCGGCTGATGTAATCACCCTCTGGAACCCATATTTTCTGGCCTTTAAGGTCCTCGACCCGCGCCACCGGTTTATCCGCCATCAAATAGGCAAAGCCGCCTTCGCTCAAACCGAAACTGATAAAGCCGTTTTTTTCCAGACCCTTGATAATAAGATCATCCATGCGGGAGCGGACATAATCGACTTCATCGTAAGACCGGAAAATCAGCGGCAGGCTATAGATTTGCGAATCAGGGTAAATATTTTTCAATCCGCCGCCAGGGATGATGCCGCCTTGCAGCTGATTGACGTTGATTTTACGCATGACGCTGGCGTCGTTGCCCATGATGCCACCGGGATAGAAACGGAAGGTCACGCGACCGGATGTGCGTTGTTTAATTTCGTCTGCAGCCTGGCGCATCTTTTCCATCCAGACTGTCCCGTCCGGCGAGGCGGTGGCAATCTTCAGGGTAACCGATAAAGCCTGCTGCGAAAAAAGCGTCAGGCATACAAAGAACAGGGCGACCGTGAATCTGTGCATAGTTTACTCCTGAAAATAGCTATTGGATTCATCCAATAAGCGTTGAGCTTCCAGTTGCGCCATCGTGTTGGAAAGAGTCAGGCCGGAAACGTTGGGATTGGCCTGCAGGACTTCATGCAACAATCTGTCATGCAAGCTGCGATCATATATCATACGCGCATAGTCACGGGCCAGGGCCACTTTGACGGCCAGATCTTTACCCTTGGACAGTTCAATAGCCCGTTCGAAGTGGTTTTTACCGGCTTCCGGTTCCCCCCCTAAGGCTGGAGACAACTGTGAGCGGAGTAAACCTAAGTAATAATGGGCGCGTCCGAAATCCATACTTTCATCCAGCTTGAGCACTCTTTCAAATATGGCCTCGATTTTTGGCTGGTCGGCAATTGCGTTCCAGTCCCGGCTGCGTGCCTGTAACCAGGCGGCCCAGGTTAATCCGTAGGTGTACAGCTCATTCAGCGTATCTTGATCGACCGGTTGCAGCGCCGGTGTAAAAACATCATAAGCCAAGGTATCGATGTTGCATAGCTTGGGTTCTTTCAAGCATAGCGCTCGCTGGGCATAGCTGCGCGCTTTTTCCGTAAGGTTGCGCCTTCGGGTATCATCTTTAACCATTTCAGAAGCAAAAAAAGCATAAAGTTTGGCTCCCGATACCAACAGGCCGATATCGTCCGGATTTTTTTCGATCAATCCGTCCGTCATTAACAGATAGGCTGGCAAGCCTTCGCGGACAATGATGACGTCGCTTTGGTCGAGAATGCCGCTAGCAATCGAATCGGATACCTGATGCAGCGCCGATGGAACGCAACCGGAAAACAACGGCCATAAAAGCAGGAAGACTAGGAGTTTAATCCGTTTTGGTAGAGCCACAAGGATATTCCCATAATTAAGAGCGATTGATACTATATATTATTATCTGATGTTGCATGTATAGATAATAAAAAAATCGCAGTCCACGAAAATCACAAAAAAGCACGAAAAACTGGGTACAGAAAAGCGTGTCTGTTGTAATAACCAAAGCTTCTGAATGAGTAAAGGAACCTTGGCTAGCATCGGCATGCTGACATGAGCGTCAGTATCCAGTCACATGAATATGAATGACTTGGTATTTACGCCGTCATATATGACTCTAGGTTTTTCGTGCTTTTCGGGGACAGTGCGTAACGTTAATCATTATTCCATAATCTATTATTATTTCACAGCTCTTCAATCTGCTGCCTTATTTCCGGTAGAAAATCGTCTATAAAGATCAAGCGGTTAAAGGCCGGATGGGATAATGATTATTTACTTCATGTCATCAGGATGATTTAAGCTCGATTGCCCTGCATTATTCATGCAGTTGATTAATGTTACACATATCAGTTATGCAGAAAATCAAGGCCGGGTAACATCGGCTTTTTTGTGGGCATTGCATGCCTATTTTTAATGGCGGATTTTCTCAAATGCCTATAGGCTATTAAAAACGACAGGCACAAAAAAGGCCTAGGTGAAAAACACCTAAGCCTTTGAAATCCTTGGAGCTGGCGATGGGAATCGAACCCGCGACCGGCTGATTACAAATCATGCCATTTTACTATAACTTATTGATTTTATTGTTATTTTAATATCATTTTTTGCGTGATTTGCATAACTGAGCATAACGAATCACAACCGAAACACGCAAAATTCACGCAAGCCTCCTGCTCAATTTGGGGCAGGCAGTTGTAACAATCGTTCACTACGCCATATCCTAATTACATTTATTGTTTGGTTATCCAGCCAATACACAATACGAAAAGGTGGATGAATCAGTTCGCGTATTTTGGGTTCGTCGAATTCGGGCACTATACGACCGATTTCAGGATGATCTTCCAGGACTTCAGCATGAGCAATTATTTCAGCTACAAACTTATCGCCGATGGTAGGGGCACCTTGTTCCAGATAGTACGCTTGAATGTCGGCAAGATCGTTAAAGGCAGACTCGGCAAACAACAGTCTCATCTAACGAATACCCAGCTTGGTTCTGACCTCACTTAATTCCATGACGTTTCCATTTTTGACATCCATTAACCCTTGGGTAACGGCTTTCATGAATACCCGTTCTTCTTGGTTCTTTTCGTAATCATCTAGGTCTTGAACCACAGCAACACCACGACCACGACTGGTAAGCAACACGGGTCTGTGGGTTTCTTTAACTTGATTAACGACTTTGCCAGGGTTGATTTTCAGATCACTGAGCGGAATAACATCTTCAGAAAATTTAGTAAGCATTGCTACACCTTTGGCTATTGTTTTATGAGCAAATTATAGCACCTATTAACAGGTGCCGTTTAGAGCCCTAATAATAAACAACTGAAGTTTCCCAGTTTTTGAGTCGGTAACGTATAGGAAAACCTATTAAAGTAGGGTTTGCCATAAACGAAGCAAACCCTGCGTTAAATACCCACACCTTATAAGCATAGCTATCTACACAAGTCACATTAGGAAATCCTGAGCTGTTTCTTGCAAAGCGGCAAGCTCCTCATGGGAGTAACAATCCAACACCTCCTGCATAGAAAGGAATATCCATAATCCTGCCAACAA
>NZ_JAWPOH010000076.1:0-13625 GCF_037671525.1 Methylobacter svalbardensis | reverse complement strand
CAATGCCGATCAGGTTTGCTTGCCGGGTATTACCGTCGAACAGGGCGCACTGGGCGAAATCCTCGTTAACTTGGCGACAGAAATGGTGAGCCTCCATTTGATGCGCCGGATCGTCCTTGGCAACATGAAAACCATCCAGATAGATGTTCATAGGATCCAGGGGCGAATCAGTTTGCAGGATGGCGGCACCGGTCTCCAGCACTTTAGTTTTTGAAGATTTTTCCTGGCCTTCGGGTTTTAAAGGTGATATGGCAGAGGGTGTGCATGCTGTAATTGCACTGATACACAAGGGAATAAAAATTACAAGGCTAAGTCTCATCGTCTCTTCCTTTTTAAATTAATTACATCTGAATTTATTTGATTTAGACGCCACAATATACTGATGCTGCCCTATTGTCTGTACGTCACCGAACCTAGGGAGACAGAAGCAACCAAAATACCTATTACGCCCTATGGTTATTGATGACAATAACCATCTATCATGAATAGGCGTTGTTGAATAAATCAAAATTTGGCCGAAGCTACCCATTCTTAACGTTAGTTAGATTTTTACGGACACTGGCATGCCCAGGCTCGTCATTTTGTTGAGCGCAAACGCACTGTCCCATGCTTCCGTTTTTTACTGCGGCAGCGCCCGCGCTTTCATGGTGTTGCCAAAAATGCGCTTATAGCGTTGCATGGCAAGCTCAACAAGATTGCGCAGGCCATAGCCTGTTTTTTGTTGCCATGCGATTCGTCCTTGTTGCGCAATGGTTTGAATATGCTGATCTCGCTGTGTGTCGCCAGCGTCAGAACAGACTGCGTTCTTGTGCGGTGGAATGACCACTTGGGCATCCGGTTGCTGGTCTAAAACAGCTCGGGAAACGGGCTCGCCATCGTAGGCACCGTCACCGATGAAAGTCCCGAAGGGCGTGTCGATTTGGGCCAGCAGGTCAGTGACTGCGGTGGGGTCGCCCACGTCCGGCGTGGTCAGTTCGCACGCCAGGACTTGGTGGTTTTCATCGATCGCAAGATGCAGCTTGCGCCAGGTGCGCTGGGCAGAAACATTGTGTTTTTCTTGATGCCATTCATCTTTGCCATAGACCTTGAGTCCAGTGGAATCGACAATGACAATACTGCCTGGCTCCACTGCTTTGCTCAGGAGATGCCTAGGTAAAGCAATGCAGCGCTTGGAAATGCTGCTGAAGTCAGGAATGGTGATTTCAGCTTTCATGATACGGGCCAGCGACTTCATGAAGCCTTCGGTTTGGCGTAGCGGCAGATGAAAGACCTGGCGAATAAACACAGCAGTTTCTATGGCGATATCAGAATATAGCTGCGGTCGACTGAGGGCTCCCGTCTTCTCTGGGTGCCAGTCGGCAATTGCCTCTTCAGTAAACCAGATCGTAACATCACCACGTTGCCGTAACCCATTATTGTAGTCATGCCAGTTCGTGACTTTGTAACGAGATTTTTTGATTTTATGGCGGCGGTTCTCGTTATGTTTGTATGGCATGGTCTATTGTGGGTATAAAAGTAAACCTAAGATGATGCCATATAACCAACTTGAATGCTGAAAAACCGATTTATTCAACAACGCCCATCACTTGTGAGTTTTTGTCACAAATAGTGTCCATTTAACGGTCATTAAATGAACAGTCTCGACAGAGGGTTTTTTACGCCTTTTTTAAGCCAAAAAGCGTTAATGTATCCGTCAACTTATCAAAACAAGTAAATTGTCAATAAATCAAGAGATGGATGATACTTAAGTAAGTGTGATCATGCCAAACCACCTGGAATGTTCGCCAGTATTAAACACAAATCCATCACCATAAAAAGTATCTTATCAATCTTGATAAAATATTCCTTATTTGGTATATTTCATCATGGTTAATATTTCAAACATACCTCGTACCAAACCGCTACATTGGGTAGGTTCCGCGAAAAAAGATTACCTCGACTTTCCTGACCCAGTGCAAAGCGACATGGGCTATGCCCTTGGTTTGGCACAGATCAATGGTAAGCACCCCAAAGCCAAGCCTTGGAAAGGCGAGGGGCCAGGGGTTTTCGAAATCGTCGAAGACCATCGCGGTGATACCTATAGAGCAGTTTACACCGTGCGTTTTGTTGGCGTGGTTTATGTACTGCATGCCTTTCAGAAAAAATCAAAGTCCGGAATTAAAACGCCGCAACCCGATATCAACCTGATTACCGAGCGACTTAAACGCGCTCAAGCCGATTATGAGAGCACCCAAAGCAAAGGGCATACTGGAGGAATATATGAACAATAACGATATAACCCACGGCACCGACAACGTTTTCGCCGACTTGGGTTTTGTAGACGCCACTGAACGTCAGACTAAAACGCAGTTGGCGTTTACCATTAATGAGTTGCTTAAAAACCGCAAGCTCAAGCAGCGCGAAATAGCTGAATTACTGGGTATTCCACAACCTAAAGTATCAGCGCTCAAAAATTACCGTCTGGATAACTTTTCGGTCGAGCGTCTGATGGAATTTTTGACTGCTTTGGATCGTGACGTTGAAATTATGATCCGGCCACGGGCAAATAACACCAAGGCCGGACATATCTCTGTATTAGCTGTGCAATAGGGTGCGTTTAAACAAACGTACCCTATAATAGGTGTTGCAGGCCACTACTATCAAATCACGAACGAATCCTTACTGTCGGCCAGATAAGGATCGTCTATCGTTGGCAGGGGCGAAAGGATTTGCCTGCACACAATATTTGCCGTCTGTCGAAGTTCCAGCTACCTGAGACGGACGAATGCGTACGTGCGTTGCTGATGAAGAACAAGAGCTTGATTAATGGGAGAGCACTCGGTCATGGACAAGTACAAGCTAAGTGAACGCGATATATGTACCAAATTTATCACCCCCGCCATTCAGCAATCTGGCTGGCAACAAAACCAGTTTAGAGAAGAAGTAAAACTTACTGATGGTCGCGTCATGGTACGTGGCAAACTCGCTGCACGCATCAAAAACCCAGAAGCCAAAGGTGGTCCCAAACGCGCCGATTTCGTGCTCTATGCAAGGCCTAATGTTCCTATCGCAGTCGTGGAAGCTAAACAGGCCAAATTTTCTATCGGGCATGGCATGCAACAGGCCTTGGCCTATGCCGAAATGCTGGATGCACCGTTTGCTATTAGCAGCAACGGCGACGGATTTCTGCTGCACGACCGCACTGGCCTCTCTCAGCCAGTGGAACGCGAACTGCAAATCAATGAATTTCCTACATTGTCTTACTTATGGCCACTTTACCAGCAATGGAAAGGGTTGGTCGCTCCTGAAGCCGTTCAGCTTATAGAGCAACCTTACTTCACCGATGGTAGTGGCCGAGCGCCACGATATTATCAACGAGTAGCGATTAACCGCGCGATTGAGGCGATTGCCAAAGGCCAACAACGTATATTGCTTGTGATGGCAACCGGCACCGGCAAAACCTACACCGCTTTCCAGATTATTTGGCGACTGTGGAAAGCCAAATCCAAGAAGCGCATCCTGTTCCTGGCCGACCGCAATATTTTGGTTGACCAAACCATGCAGCAAGACTTCGCACCGTTTGGCGAGGTGATGCATAAGGTCACCAACCGCGAAATTAAGAGAAACTATGAAATCTATCTTGCCCTTTATCAAGCGGTAACTGGCAAAGAAGAATGGAAGCAAATCTATCGCCAGTTTCCGGCCGATTTCTTTGATCTGATCGTCATAGACGAATGTCATCGTGGCAGCGCGGCAGAAGACTCCGCTTGGCGCGAGGTACTTGGCTATTTCACCAACGCGACGCATTTGGGCCTCACCGCCACGCCTAAAGAAACAAAAGAGGTTAGTAACATCACCTACTTCGGCGAACCGGTTTACACCTATTCGCTCAAGCAAGGCATAGAAGACGGCTTTCTAGCGCCCTACAAAGTCATCCGTATTGCCACTGATGTCGATGCTGTTGGCTACACTCCTGAAAAGGGTAAGGTCGATAAACTCGGTCAAGCCGTGGAGCAGCGGCAATACAATACCAAAGACTTCGACCGCAATTTGGTGCTGGAAAAGCGTACCCAGCTAGTCGCCAGCCGGGTCTGGGAATATCTCAAAGCAACCGACCCTTTGGCTAAGACCATTGTGTTTTGCGACGATCAGGATCACGCCGAGCGCATGCGCCAAGAACTGGTTAAGTTGATTCCTGCGGCTGCCAGCAATCGTCGTTATGTCATGCGCATTACTGGCGACGACAACGAAGGCAAGGCTCAGCTTTCCTATTTCATCGACAACGATGAGCCTTATCCCGTTATAGCCACCACCTCCAAATTACTGACGACTGGCGTAGATGCCAAAACCTGCAAACTGATCGTATTGGATCAAACCATCAACTCAATGACTGAGTTCAAGCAGATCATTGGTCGCGGTACCCGTTTACGTGAGGATTACCAGAAGCTCTACTTCACCATCATGGACTTTAAAGGGGCAACCCGCCTGTTCGCTGATCCGGATTTCGATGGCGAGCCGGTAGTCATCTACGAACCCAAACCCGATGAACCCATTTTGCCGCCAGACATAATAAATCCACCTGGAGTCGATGAGCCAGGACCGCCGCCCTACGACCCAGGTTCCACGGGTGATGACGATACCGAATCCGGCGATGACACAGGTGGCGGCGGAAGTGGTGGTGGCGAAGGTCGAATTAAGTACGTCATCGACGACGTGAACGTGCGAGTGGCTGTCGAGCGCTCCCAATACCTCGATGCTGACGGCAAACTCATGACCGAAGACTACCGTGTCTTGCTCAAGGATGACATCAAGAAAGCTTTGCAGACTGAATTTGGCAGCCTCACTGACTTTCTACTTCGTTGGAACAGCGCCGAGCGCAAACAGGCGGTGTTGGAAGAGCTCGTCGAACATGGCGTTCCTCTGGACATCCTGCAACAGGCAGTAGCCAATGGTAGCGAGCTCGATGCTTTCGACCTGGTTGCTCATGTCGCCTTTGATCAGAAACCGCTTACCCGCCGCGAACGCGCTAACAACGTCAAAAAACGAGATGTCTTCGGTAAATATGGCGAGCAAGCCCGTGCGGTACTCGAAGCCCTACTTGAGAAATTTGCCGATCACGGTGTGCAGGACATTGAAGACGCCAAGGTGCTGGAACTGCCACCTTTTGATCAGTTTGGCAGCAAGACACAAATCCGTCGCGGCATCTTTGGCAGCGTGGAGCAATACAGCCAAGCCTTGCACGAGCTCGAACAAGCACTCTATGACACACCTTTACAAAAACAGGCCTAAAAATGCGCCAGCTTACAAAATAAGAGAAATACAAAATGAATCTCAGCAGTACCATTAAATCCATCCAGGACATCATGCGTAAAGACGATGGCGTTGATGGCGATGCCCAACGTCTCGGCCAGCTCACCTGGCTCCTCTTCCTCAAAGTCTTCGACCAACGCGAAGAGGAATGGGAAGACGACAACGCCGACTATAAGTCCCCTTTGCCTGATGCCTACCGCTGGCGTAACTGGGCCGCCTACAAGACAGATAATGAAGGTAAGAAAAAACCGCAAATTGCTGGCAGCGAGCTAATTGCGTTCGTCAATAACGAATTGTTCCCGGCACTGAAAGAAAAAATCGACGCCAGCCAGAGCCCCTCGCACAAGGTCATCAAGCAGGTTTTTGAAGACGCCAACAACTACATGAAATCCGGCCCGCAAATGTTGGCCGTGATCGAGAAGTTGGAAGATGCGATCAATTTCCACGACTTCAAAACCCGAGCCAGTCTAGGGGACATGTACGAACAACTGCTCAACGACCTGCGCGGCGCGGGCAATGCCGGCGAATTCTATACTCCACGTGCCATCACCGCCTTCATGGCCGACCGAGTCAATCCGCGCCTGGATAAGCGCGAAACCGTGATGGACCCAGCCTGTGGTACGGGTGGCTTCTTGACCGCCACCATTGACTACTTCCGCAACCAGCTCAGCAACAAATCCAGTGCAGAAGACAAACGCGCCATCGAAGCGCTGATTCGCGGTATCGAGAAAAAACAGCTGCCGCATTTATTGTGCACCACCAACATGCTGCTGCACGGTATTGACGTACCCAGCCAGATCGAGCACCGCAACACACTGGGTATCGGTTGGAACGAGTGGAGCGCCAACGACAAGGTCGATTGTATCATCACCAACCCGCCGTTCGGTGGTTATGAAGATGACGGCGTAGGCAGCGACTACCCGGCCGATTTGCGTACTCGTGAAACCGCCGACATGTTCATGGCGCTCATCATCAAAAAACTGCTTAAAGTAAATGGCCGTGCTGCGGTGGTATTGCCCGATGGCTTTTTGTTTGGCGACGGCATCAAAGGCACCTTGAAAAAACTTCTGTTGCGCGACTGTAAGCTGCATACCATCATCCGCCTGCCCAAAGGCGTGTTTGCGCCGTACACCACCATCAAAACCAACCTGCTGTTCTTCACCAAGGGCAGCGTGGTGGACGATGGCAGCGAGCATTTTCATACCGATACCATCTGGTTCTACGAACATCCCTACCCGGCAGGTTATAAGAGCTATTCCAAAACCAAGCCCATCCGGCTGGAGGAGTTCAAGCCCGAGCAAGAATGGTGGGGCGATGAAGCCAACGATTTTGCTGATCGCGTGGAAAACGAATTTACCTGGAAGGTGGATTTCAAAACCAAGCGCGAACAGGCCGAGGCCGCCGCTGCGCCTTACTGGCAACGCGCCGAGGATCTGAACAACGAATCCGCCAAGTTGGAAGGCGAAGCGAATGATTTGCGTAAAAGCCTAGTCGGGACTGTCGACGCGGCCTACCGCGAAAAAATCGACGCCCAGATTGCCGATCTGCGTGCCCAGGCCGAACCGTTACGCCTGCAAGCTCGCGACGCTCAGGCCGCTGGCGACCGTATTTATTGGCCGATATTCAACCTTGACATCAAGAACCCCAACACCCCAGAAGAAGAAACTCATAACCCAGACCTAGTGCTGGAGAAATACAAAAAGCTGATGGGCGAAATTGAAGAAACTGAAAACCAGCTAAAAAGCGAACTGGCCGCCGCGCTAGCACATCATTTCGTCGGTGAGGAAGCCTGATGGATACGCGGCAGTTTCTGGCCGAGTTTGGGCATATTGCCAATGCTCATGGGGGAATAGTACGCTTAAGAGAAATGATCAATATCCTCGCAGTTCAGGGCAAGCTGGTTCAGCAAGACAGCGCCGAAGAATCAGCAGAATTATTTCTGGTCAAATCAGGAAATCAACAAATCAGCCGCACTCAACGACGGCGTAGCGGTACCCCTGCAATACAAACTGATTCCGTCCAGCTGCCAAACGGATGGTCAATGACTCAATTGCAAACCCTAGCTAATCCTCAAGCGGGTTTTGCCTTCAAATCAAACTTGTTCAATGAAAACAGGTTGGGGATGCCTATCATTCGAGTGCGTGATGTTGGGGTGAACTCACCAAGGACATACTTTTCTGGAGAGTACCGAGATGAGTTCTTGGTTTCTAACGGTGATTGGCTTGTTGCGATGGATGGTGATTTCCGAGTTGCTGTTTGGAGCGGTTCTAGCGCGCTCTTAAACCAGCGGGTGACACGTCTACAGTTTTACTCAAATGAAATTAGTAAAAAGTACGTTTGTATAGCTCTCCAATTCCAGCTACGAAAGTTTCAAGGTATCAAGAACTATACTACTGTAGACCACCTTTCTGGTGGCCAAATCGCCTCAGCTCGAATTCCATTACCTCCACCTAAGGAGCAATCCCGCATCGTCGCCAAAGTCGATGAGCTGATGGCCTTGTGCGACAAGCTGGAAGCTCAGCAACAGGACCGCCGCAAGCTGCAAAATAACCTGCGCCAGTCCACCCTGCAAGCCGTCGCCACCGCTAGTTGTCCGCACGAACTGCAAACTTCTTGGACACGCTTGGCTGACAATTTCGGGCGGCTGTTTCATGCGCCGGAGGATGTTGTCGCATTCAAAGGTTTGATTCTCGATCTGGCCATGTCTGGTCTTTTGTTGAATATTGAACATCGCCATGCTTCGACTGGCGCTGAACTGATCGACGCGATTGCCGCAAGGCGCATCGCATGGTCAAAGGATTGCGTTGATCAGGAGCAGAAAGAGGTATTGGCGATGCTAAAGAAGCTTCGCATTCAGCAAATCAACATTCCTGATACCGCATTGCCCGAGCACTGGGCATGGGCTTCCTTGTTGCAAGTATCGCAAGCAGTTGTAGATTGCCACAACAAGACCGCACCGTATGTCAGCGAAGGTATTCACCTCATTCGGACGACAGACATTCGGAACGGTCAGATGGACCTGACCAATACGCGGAAGATTTCTGAAGAAACCTATGCTTACTGGGCAAGGCGGATGCCGCCAAAGAGTGGGGATATTTTTTTCACTCGGGAAGCCCCTATGGGCGAGGCTTCGATCGTGCCAGAAGGCGAAAAAGTGTGTCTCGGGCAACGTTCGATGCTGATCCGACTCTTTCCCGATCTATTCAGCAATCGCTTCCTTCTGTACGTGATTCAAAGCCTAAGTTTTCAAAATCGCATGATTGAATCGGCAATTGGCATGACAGTGAAACATCTTCGTGTCGGTGGGGTTGAGGACTTGATCGTTCCTGTACCGCCAAAGTCGGAACAGGATCGAATCGTTGCTATCGTCGAGGAGATTTTTCGCCTATGCGACCACTACGCGGATCAATTAACCAAGAAACAGCGAATAGCCACCAACCTCGCATCTAGCATGGTTGCAAGCATTACCGGCATCGCCACCGAACAAGAAGAAGAACCCATGAAAGCCCCGCAAACCGAATTGATCGCCCCGCTACTCTTGGGCAACGCCCCAGGCATCAAAGAACAGTCCCCACTGGCCACTATTCTTGCTCGTCACAATGGTGAAATGCCGGCCAAGGACTTGTGGCAACGTTTCGGCGGCGAGATTGACGCCTTTTACGCGCAATTGAAAACCGAAGTGGCACACGGCTGGATACGGGAACCGGCAGTAGCTGAAATGCGCGAAAAACGCGTTGAGTCGGCGGACGCCTGAGATGCAGTTACAACGCCTTCGCCTACCGGCTTTTCGCAATCTGCGTGATGTGGATATCGCCTTTGCATCGCACCTGTCGCCTGCTGCCGGTGCGCCTGCGGATACGCCACCGAAATTGATTCGCAGCCATGCCTTGATCGGCCAAAACGGCACCGGCAAATCCAACCTGATCGAGGCGTTGATTACTATCTTCCGCGACATCGACCTTGATCGCGAAGCGCCCTTCGATTACACGCTGGTATACAGTATTCGTGGCCATACGGTGCGTATCGAGGCCGATACCGCTAAACAAAAGCGTCCCTTTGTTTGGGTGGATGAAGAGCAGAAGTCTCAAGACTACCTGATCAAGAATGATCCGCCAGACAAGCTACATCGGGATGAGCGACGCGGACCGCGCTTGCTACCCTCTCACATCTTTGCGTACTACTCCGGTCGCAACGAACGTATGGAGACATTATTCCAGGAGCATCAGCGTCGATATAATCGCCAGCAGGAGTTTACTGCCTCTGAAAAACTGAGTGGGGATGCGCTGGCGAGTTTGTATCGCAACTCAGCATTCGACGCCGATGCAGCAGCCAAGCTGCAAGTTGATATTGAACGCCGCTCAAAACGATACGGTGACGACAGTCTGCGCAGACTGTTCTATTGCAGAGGCGGGCACAGTCAGCTTGTGTTATTGGCCTGCCTGTTATCTGACGATCCGGTGTTCAAGAAAGTGTTGGCCAATTTACATATCGAATCGCTGGAATCGGCGCTATTTGTACTAAAAGAGCCGCATCGCTTGCGTGAAAAGCGCAAGGGAGGCAAGTTCGACGAAAACGAGTTGAATGAAGGCGACCCCCGCTTCTGGTTCGCACGAGGCAATGTAGTCAGCGAATTTCTCGACAAGCTTTGGCAAGTATCTTGGGCCCCCATCGAGCAGGAAGCAACCAAACAGATCGATTTTCGTGGTCGCACGGAAAAGCAAAAGCAGCTTTACCTGTTCGTACCAACTCAAGAAAAGCTCAAGCAACTGGGGGATTTAGTCGGCGGTACTGACAGTTTCTTCCGCTATGCCGAGGGGGCATACATAGGAGACTTGATAGATGAGGTCCGTATTACGGTAAAGAAGCGCGACGAGCACGGCGGTAAGATAAGTTTTACGCAACTCTCCGAAGGTGAACTGCAAATGCTCACCGTGCTGGGCCTGATGCGCATCACCCGCGAAGACCATTGCCTGTTTTTATTGGATGAGCCAGACACTCACCTGAATCCCATCTGGAAGTTGCGATACTTTGACGATATCGAAAATGTACTGAGTCCACGCGAAGGCACAACGTTGCAAGGCGAGTCGCAAATCCTGATCACCACCCACGACCCGATGATGGTCGGCAGCCTTAAACGCGAGCAGGTACATATTCTGCGCCGCGATGGCGAGCGCACCGTAGTGGATGTGCCGGATGAACATCCGCAAGGCATGGGTGTAACCGGTTTGCTTAAGAGTGAGTTGTTCGGACTGTCATCCACACTGGATATTGAAACCGAGCGCCGCTTGTTTCGTCGCAACGAATTATTTGTGAAAGCCCCGCGCACGCCGGAAGAAGATGCCGAACTCTCTAGTCTTTCCGCCGAATTGGCCGATCTGGGCTTCTCGACTGCCGATTTCCGTGATCCCGACTACGCGCTGTTCGTGCGCAAAATGTCTCAGCACCGGCGTTTCCGAAAACCGGTTCTGACGCCCGAGGAACAAACCGAGCAGGACGCCATCGCTGATTCCATCATCGACGAAATATTGCGCGAGGAGGATGGGCAGTGATCTGGATAGACCTAGGAAATAAACGCCCAACGGATACCGATATTCCGAATTGGGTGCCGTGGACGCAGCAAGAATGGGATGCGTGGCTGGATAAATCGGCAAAGTTGATTACGGCGCTAACGGCGTTGGATGCGGCCAATCAGCAGAATGAACGTAATGAGTTGATTGATGCTAACAGTGCGCATTGGGGCGCGTTAAAGGAGTGGATGTTGGCGTTGTCGGCGGGTAAGTGTTGGTTTTCCGAAGTGCGCGAGCTGTATTCGCATTACGATGTTGAGCACTTCCGCCCCAAGAAAGAAGCCAAGGCACTTGATGGTAGTAAGCGCGATGGCTATTGGTGGCTGGCGTTTGACTATATGAATTTTCGGGTATGCGGCAATGTGGGAAACCGCAAAAAAGGCGGCTGGTTTCCGCTCAAGAACGGATCGCTGTGCTCCACGCACGCGCAACCATGCGAGGAATCCGAAACGCGCTATCTGCTTGACCCGATTGATGATGACGATGTAGCTCTTATCGCCTTCGATGAAGAGGGCAAAGTCATCCCGATGCCCGGTATTTCAGCGTGGGAGCAAGAACGCGTCAATGAGACGGTAAAGCGCCTCAAGCTCAATGCACACGGACCGCTGGCCGAGGCTCGCCGCAAGAAGTGGCAGCAAGTGAATAAGTTAATCGAAGACTTCATCACAGCGAAAGCCCGCTGCGGTGCTGGCAACAATCCTGCTGCCAAAGCGAAACTGATCGAGGTAAGAGCTCGTGTGCGTGAGATGACCAGTCCTGTCGCAGAGTTGTCGGCTGTTGCCAGGTGGTGTTTGCTGCTGCGCAATGATCCGCAACTTTCACGGTTGATGGGATGATAATACAGGCATACCAACAGCAGATTTTTATGAATGAGATGACATTCTGATATGGCCAAAAAGAAAAAACTCATCGTTATGGTTTCCTTCACGGTTTACGGCGTCGAGGAATTACTGGAGCGCATCTACGCCATCCTGACTCGCTTTGGTTACGAGGTATGGATGTCGCATAAGGGTATCTACATCAGCAAGCACTGGACACCAGCACCCCGTCGGGTCGTGCCATGTTCAATATGTGCGGGGTATTTGCTGAATTTGAGCGGGCTATGATTCAGGAACGGGTCAAATCAGGTTTGTCGAGAGCAAGAGCGAACGGCAAACAGCTTGGCCGGAAACCACACGGACAAGAAATCGAAGCGGAGATTAAAAAACTCAGGGCTGAGGATATGGGTAAGGTCAAGATCGGCAAGACCCTTGGCATCGGCACGTCGACGGTGCAAAGGGTTCTGACGGAATCCTAAGAATTGAAGCTATTCATTTTGTCCAATGTTAAAAGTTAAAATTCATCCGGATTCTGGACAACATGCAAAATAGTGTGATTATGGCTGACCGTAAGGATTCCTTCGTAAATGCGTAAAGTCGCCCTGTAACCCTTGTCACACCTGGATTCTAATCGATATTATTTTAAATACTTCATCAATCGTGGTCAGCGTTAGCACGTTCACGTTTGACTATTTCCAGTACGGTATTCTTGCTCAAGTCAAGCTGCCTGCCAATCTGGCGATAAGATTGTCCCGCAGCAACCATCGCCAATACCGTCGGTGCCAACTTGTCTGATTTTACTCGCTGTCCAAGGCGTCGACCAAACACCACACCACGAGCCTGTGCCGCTTTTACACCGGATCGAACCCGCTCACGCAGAAGATCACGCTCGAATTCCGCTAAACCTGCCATCAACGTGGCAATGAGTTTCCCTTGTGGCGTTGCCAGATCAAACTGCAGTCCCGTTTGCGCGATCAGACATACACCCCAGGATTTCAGGTCATTGAGCGTATGAAACAAGTCCAATGTTGATCGTCCCCAGCGCGTCAATTCTGTCACCAAAATAACGTCTATTTTTCGTGCTTGCGCGAGATTCAACACTTGCTGACGTTGCAGGCGATCATTTTTGCTTCCGGATGCGGTTTCTTTCCAAACGCCTGCAACTGCATAACCAGCCTTTTCTGCAAAGACGATTAAATCCGTTTCCTGACGTTTGCAGTCTTGATCACTTGTCGAAACTCGACAATATACCGCCGCAATCTGTCCCAATTGAACCCTCCCCGCAAAATAGCCCTGGAACCCGCATTCTACTGTGGCAAAATAGTGGTGCATTTATAGAATACTTAAAATGATACACCTTTGGACTACCAACAGCCAATATCACCGATGTCACTTTTCTAAGTCGGTGTCAGCGGATTGTCAAAGCCGATGTCAGCAGTGCGATTAGGTGTGTGGCAATAACTCATAAGATATGGAGTCGCAAAAGTGTATCGAATATATGCACTTTCGCACCATAACTTTTGCGACACTGGAAACGTTGATTTTTCTAAGGTTGCCTGGTTGTCGCAAAACTCCTAATTTTCGCGACAACCCATTCATGCAGTTGGTTACAAATTTCTGTTCTGCCGAGTGGCCCACACTCATGCAACTGGGTTTACCCATTTTTTGCGACGTGCTGACGTCGACTTCGACAATTTGCAACGTGCTGACATCAGGTTTGAATGCTATTGACATCGACTATGACAATTTAGTTTGCATTCATCGAGATTCTACGCGGGCTCTGGCTGATTACTGCTGACATCGACTTTGAAAAGTGACACCTTCACTGGCGTATTGATCGATAACGACGTCACGATCAGCATGGATGGGCGTGGTCGAGCTCTAGATAATATTTTTGTCGAACGGCTCTGGAGAACGGTGAAATATGAAGAAGTCTATTTGAAGCAGCATG
>NZ_JAWPOH010000075.1:0-14069 GCF_037671525.1 Methylobacter svalbardensis | reverse complement strand
GATGTGGGAGAAATCAAGCATCCCCTATACCGTACGCAAGAAACGCAAAGCTTTTTTCAATAATATTGAAAGCCAAAAATCGGGGAATGTTTAGCTTGCGAAAAAGGGCTGATTTCGACAGCCTACTACTCGACTCCTGTCTCGCAGCGAATGCTGGGTATCGACATCCTTTTTCTACCTCCTTACTCGCCTAATTTGAACTTGATTGAGCGCTTGTGGAAGTTCACCAAAAAGAAGTGCCTATACAATCGGTATCACGAAACATTTTGCGATTTCAAGGAAGCTATCGACGACTGCCTTGATAAGGTAAAATCCGCTTTCAAGGAACAAGTAAAAACACTTTTAAACCCAAATTTCCAGCTATTTGGAAAATCCGCAGGCGTTGACCGCGTGAGGTATATCTGCTTATGCGGGCGGTGGTTATAGCTTGAAAGAGATAGGCGATTATTTTGATTTACACTATTCGACAGTAAGTGGGATTATTAAGAATCATAAATCAAAGACCTGACCCCGTCCGTGCGTCTGACCCCGTCCGTGCGTCCGTGTGACCCCGTCCGTGACCCCGTCCGTTTTATTACTCATCCCGCTGTTGATCACGCAATAATTCGGCAAACCCTTCTGTAGGTAGAGGGAGCTTTTGATAACGCCCTGATACATAGCCATGACAAATTTTGGGTTACCGACCTCTCAATGACTGGCTGCTGTTGGCCGGTCAGAGCCATTCAGATACCCTAATATTTGCTTACTGCCAGTGGCAGCTTTCAAGTATTTCAGGTGACGGGTTTGAACCAGCATGAGTGGCGGCACTTCACTGGAATATGCATAATGTGATATTTGTACAGAAACTTACGGTTATGACCGACAAATCGATTCCGAAAACTGTAAGATTATGTTCAAATGCTCACGCTAGTCCCAATAGGATGACTGCGCAGCAACGGATTTTGACGGTAATAAAGTTGCAGTTGCAGATAAATATCAGCAAAGTGAGTATGCAGAATTTCTGGTGCGCTGAAAAAATATTCGCTGATTACCGCAAAAAATTCGGCAGGACTGGTTGCTGCATAAGGGTTAATACAGACGCGATGGTGATGTTCAACTCGTTGTACCAGGCTTTCATAAGCTGCGCCGAGTGAAATTGACCACTCGGCTACAGCCATACCATGATGCAACGGAGGGAAACCGTCGGCGGGTCCATTCAGCATATCCAGCTTATGGGCAATTTCATGGATCACAACATTGCGACCGGATTGTTTCCCCTGTAAATCCCGCTCAACATCGTCCCATGACAGTATCAATGGCCCTCGAGACCATGATTCGCCGATTAGCACTTGTTCCTGATGATGTACAACACCCGCGACATCCCTTTCGTCTCGGCTAATCCGAAACGCACCTGGATAAACAATAATTCCGGTCCAGCCTGACAAACAGTCAATCCCAAGCCCAAGTGCGGGAAGACAGGCTTGGGCGGCGATGATCAAACACATTGCATCGGTCAGCTGAAGTTCCTGAGCGCCAAAAAACTTTTTTTCATGCAGAAACAACGTTGTCAGTTCGCGCAAGTGCGCTTTCTCAACGGCAGTCATTCCCTGCAAAACCGCCAACTTTTCGGTAACTTCAGCCCACAGACTATGCTCGATTGCATGACGGTGCAGAATGTAGCGAATACGTACGCGTTTGAAAACATTCATAGTCGCGCAAATCCTGATTCAACGATTAACACGATACTCCCGGCGTCTTCTCTAAAATGCTTACTATTTCACGGATCATGGTTTCATGATCAAGATAATCGACGGATACCGGGAATAAACGGCCACCATGCTCCAGAAGCAGTGATGGGTAAGAAATCACACTAAAGCTTCTGGCTGTACTGATTTCATTCTGTAATTCCTCTTCAATTTCATCACTGGTAAGGTCATTTGCAAATTTATCTACGGCCAATCCGACTTCTAATGCACATTGCAGTAAAGTTGATGGAAGTGAAGGATTTTTAGCTTTTTGATAATAAGCTGTTTGGATAGCGCCAATCATTTTATCTTCAAAGTCAGTCCCCTGTTGTCTTGCCGCTAAAATGGCTCTGCAGGCCGGATAAGTTGATCGGACAGGTATATTAATTATCCAGAAATCATAATTAAACAGCATGTTTGGGACGGTTTGTTCAATTCGCCGCCATGTCTGTTGTATATTTTTCTGCAATTCAACAGGCATAGGTTGCGTTGTATCGGGAGCTAATCCACCGATTATTTTTTTTATTCTGATGAAGTCAGGCAATTCTTTTTGTAACGCAGTTAAACTAAAGTCAAAAGCGTAACACCAGCTACACATTGGATCATGAAAATAAAATAAAGTAATGACCATTTGACGGTATCCAACCCTTAACACGGTTAGTCTTAAATTGACGGAATGAAAGAAGTATTGATTCTATTGATTGATTATCAGAGCAAACTAACCAAACCAAACAAGTCTCATGCTACCGGAGTTTTAATTATTTAGTCGCATCTATTATGATTTGACTTTCAATTTAACCCAGCTCAAATTGGAAGCTCATGATTTCAACTAACGTTCAACTGCCAAGGAAACTTTGAAAAAATACAATATGTAGGTATTTCTAATCTCTCCGGTATGGCCGTAAGTTGACCGTCATCACTTCATCAAGATCAACGACAGCTACAAGCAGCAATAAGGCGGCTGTTAAAATGAGATGATCAAGGAATACAAGCATAAATACCTCTATTGAGTTGATATTGTTGATTCGATGAAACAGATGCCTAAGTAATCAAAATTAATTTTAGTTTACGCTATGGGTTGATTTCATATCGGTGTAATTCTTCCAGAAGCCAACATTTCAATACGTTGAAAATGTAAGTCTGCTCATCAACGTTTAAAGAACGCCCCTTGGGAATTCGATGCCATTTTTCCAGACAGCCACGACAACAACAGGCCGTTGCATGTTGTGCAACAAATACAGGATGCCCCCGAAACGGCGTTTGCTTACCATCCTTTTCAGGAAAAGCCGGGGGCTAGCCGCTTACTAATAAAATCGTTGGCATGGCTGAGAACGGTGGTTAAACCTTTGTTATGGAGATACTCAAGGTCTTTAACCAGTCGGTGGTGGAATTTCTTACGGAAAGCGGATTTTTCTAGAGTAGCAAAGAGTTCGTCTAATTCTCTGATGGGTATCTAACCTGATTTATCTTTATAGAAGTTACGCATTGACGACAGTGTGAAATTCTGGGTTCAAATGATCCATACTTGGCATTACAGCCCCCCGCTTAGGGGTGTGTCGTTGTCCATAACAATACCGCCGTCGCTAGCAGAGTGATACAAGAAGCAGCTATGTTCATTAGGCCGATACGGATGGCGCCATTGATAGGGTTGCTGATACGGTTTAATGAGGCGTCCACCTCTGATTTGATCGTTGTAACCACCTCTTTTGCGCCTGCCCGCAGCAACCGTTCCATCGCTGTCTTACTGGCATCGAGTGACGCATTTAAAATGCGTTCCGCCTTTTCCTTGGCGTCAGTGCTCCATCGGAGTGAAATTCCTTCAAGTTCGGATTTGTACTGGTCAAGCATTTCTTGCTGCGCTTTTTGGCTAGCTTGCAGCAGTCTGTTATTGAGCGTTTGCAATATCAATAGGGGATCATCGCGACCCACGGCTATGCCGTGTTTTGCCGCGATTTCCTTAATCGTTTCTTCTATGTCATGCTCATGGCTCATTACAGTACCGCTGCGCTGTCCATTTGTGCAAACAACTGATTTTTTATGATTTTGAGCCGTTGCCTGGTCATAATGGTGAGTGCCGGATTGGCGAGCGCTTCATTGAATGTTAAGTGATCTTGCAGCATATCTGCCAAGTCTCGGCCATAGGTTTCTTCTTTAAGCGTCGGGATTTTAATAATCGCTGAAACTCGGCTTTTATTGGCTGTATAGGCCTTCATTTGTTCAAAGGTTTTGCCTTCGCTTTCTATGGCGCCCCAATAGGGATTGAGCCATACGATGAAAGTTGTCTCTTGGGTGAATTGTGTGGCGAGTTGCGAGAACCCGTTCAATGTATCCGTTAAGGCTTGGCTCCCCGTTATAACCGTATGCACCACTAATTCATGCCCCATTTCTTGTAATAACGAGGGGACATGGTTGCTATTAAGATAGTGCGAAAGCGGTACAAATGAGCTGGCGCCATTATCGATAATGACATCATCCGTTGCTGGAGCAATCAATTCTATCAGTGTGTCAAAGTTCCTCGGGTTAATTTCTTCATTCTCCATGATTTGAAGACGTTTAACATTCAGTCCCTCGAAACCATGAAAGGTGGCGTTTACCGGATCAGTGTCGATACAAAGCGGCTGTTGGCCGGTACCCATTTTGTATTGTGCCAGAATGGCGGCAATCAGCGATTTACCTACGCCACCCTTGCCTTGCAGGATCATGTGTATTTTTGCCATTAGATTAAGTCCTCTTTTTTTGCTATTGGATTGAATGTAAAGCCGGGTAGCTCATGCGACTTTTTCGTTATGGGTTCAGTGGTGTGGGCTGCTTGTTCTTGCTCAGGGTTTTTACTGCTGGTTTCATTTTTAATGATGACTAGCGATTGTTTAGGTTTCAGGATCAAATCGTTTGCATAGTTAACGAAGGTCTGATAACTAAACGTTATGTTCTTTTGGGTGTGTAGCGTTCTGTAAATTTGTTTGAGAGCCCAGCCATCTTTCATCGCTTCCTTGATGTCTTCTCTTAGCGCCAGAAATACTACCCGATTTTTTATGCCGGTTCCCTTCTGCTTTCGCTTCGTTTCTTCCTCGGCAATCAGTTCTGTCAGTTTTTTTGACATGGCTATTTTCTTGATAGGTGATGAGATTTTTGATTGATTTTTCCTTGATTATTCCTTTATTTTTCCATTACATAGCGATATTTTCTTTATTCATGGCGTTAAAAAATAGTCTAATAGAAAGTATACAAATAATCAATATATCGTAAATAAAAAATAAATGGTATGCTTCGCTTATACCGACTTTAGTCGGGGCAGGATATGTGAAGTGCTAGCACCTGCGCAGCAGGTACTCGCTCTTCACGTTCACTTATTCGCGCTAGGCACTCAACGGGATCCTGCTCTGCGAGGCCAAGCGGCTACCGCCGCTATCTTCTTAACTGAGGCTGTCATGGCAGAAAAGAAACCGACCAGAAAGGGAAGTACACCGATTGTTGTTCGGGTTACTCCTGATGAAAAAGCAGAAATAGAATCATTGGCAAGGCAAACCGGACATAGCACGTCAGCGTATTTGCGACTGCTAGGTCAGGGCTATATGCCTAAGAGCATTGTTGATAATTTTAAAGTCATGGAGCTTGCGCGTATTAACGGCGACCTAGGGCGGTTGGGAGGGTTATTAAAACTCTGGCTTACGAATGATGCCCGGACGGCTCAGTTTGGCGAGAGCACTCTGCGGGCGGCGCTTGCGCGAATTGAGGACACTCAGAACAAAATGCTTGAAATTATGAAGGCCGTGGTGATGCCTCGGGCTGATCGGTAACTATAGCGGCTAAACTTTTTGGTTAAGATGATTGCGAAGCATGTGCCTATGAAGTCGGTTAAAAAAAGCGACTTTGCCAGTCTGGTGAGATACCTGGCAGACGATCAGGAAAAGCATGAGCGTGTTGTCTATACCTCGGTAACTCATTGTGAATCGATCGACTTGAGTGCGTCGGTTATTGAGGTCACGGCCATCCAAGGCATGAATACCCGAGTTGAATCCGATAAAACCTATCACTTGATTTTGAGTTTCAGGGCCGGTGAACGTCCCGATGATAACGTTTTAGCAGCGCTTGAGAGCAGGATTTGTGAGGGGCTTGGCTACGGTGAGCATCAACGGGTGAGTGTTGCTCACGATGATACTGACAATTTTCATCTGCATATTGCCATCAACAAAATTCATCCGACACGTTTAACGATTCACAGTCCCTATAACGATCACAAGACTCTCGGTAAGTTGTGTGCGGCGTTGGAGTTGCAATATGGGTTGGAGCGGGATAACCATCAGGCCGTGAAGGTTGGCAGTGAAAACCGTGCTTTGGATATGGAGCATCACGCCGGGGTGGAAAGCTTATTAGGCTGGATCAAGCGCGAATGTCTTGATCAATTACAGGCGGCTTGTTCTTGGGCCGATCTACACCGTGTTTTGCAAGAACACGGGCTTGAGTTGAAGGAACGCGGTAATGGTTTGGTTATTTCTGATCAGGATGGCTTGATGGTCAAAGCGAGCTCTGTTGCTCGTGAGCTGTCAAAAGGTAAGCTGGTTGATCGATTCGGTGAGTTCAACTCTCAGCCCCGTTCTGGTAATACCGAAGGGTCAGGTAAGAAATATGAGGCCAGGCCAGTGCGGTCGCGTATTGATACAACCTTATTATTTGGTCGCTACAAAAATGAACAGCAGGGAACGAGAGCAAATCGTACCAAGGAATGGAAGGAATCCAGGGCGAAAAGAGATCGTTTAATTGCAGACGTCAAGAGTAAAGCGAAGTTGAAACGGGCAACAACCAAGCTGGCAGGTGGTTCCAGGTCTGAAAAGAAGTTGCTGTATTCGATGACTAGCCAAAGCGTTAAACATGAACTCAATAAAATTAACGAAGACTACCGTCGAGAGCGTGAACGGCTATTAAAACAGTATCAGCCCCTACAGTGGACCGACTGGTTACGCCGGGAGGCAACCAAGGGCGACCAAGAGGCGTTAGCAGCGCTACGTGCGCGCGTGGTTGCTCTTGGGCTTAAAGGTAACACGGTTAGCGCAAGTGGTGGAGAGCTGAAAAGGACTGGGGTTAAAGCCGATCAGGATAGCGTTACCAAAAAAGGCACCATCATTTACCGCGTCGGAGCGTCCGCCGTTCGAGATGATGGTGACCGGCTTAAGGTCTCTCGGGGTGCCACACGAGAGGGCTTGGCGGCGGCGTTGCGGTTAGCGATGGAACGCTATGGAACCAACATCACTGTGTATGGCACCGCCGACTTCAAGGCCCAAATTGTAGAAGTCGCGGCGACCGCCAATCTTCAATTGACGTTTACCGATTCCACACTGGAACGAAAACGGGTTTCCTTAGTAAATCCTTCAACCATAACTCTACAGGAGAGTAATGATGGTTCAACAGACAGAAGACGACGAACTGGAAGCGGCGCTGGCGGCATTGGCTCATCCGGCCGAAATGCCGCCGCCGGACATGATCGTGGACGGGGAACCTTCGAGTCCGGATTTACCCGTAAGCCCAACATTGGCAGCGTTGCCGTTATTTCGCCGCCCGAAGCCCGTAACCGTTTGCGAAACTTGTCCGAACTCGGTGTGGTTCGCTTCACCGAAGGAGGTGAAATGTTATTGCCGGGTGCTGTTTCTGGTCACCTGGAGCAGCCAGGAGCCCAATCAGATAACACATTGCGACGGCCTGTTTCTAGGGGAGGATTAGCACCCCACTCGTTTGCGGCAGCAGATCAGTACATTGAAGAGCGCGAACAAAAACGCCTTAAAATATTCGATATTATGGAACATAGGCGATATAATAAAGCCGACGTTGGCGTTGCGTCTTTTGCCGGTGTTCGACGGATCGATGGTGAATTTCTGGCATTATTGAAACGCAGCCAGGTCATTCTGGTGATGCCCATTGATGAAAAGACCGCGAACCGTTTGAGTCGGTTATCAATCGGTGATCAAGTAACCTGCACGGGGATTGGCATAGTTAAAACCAAGGGCAGAAGCAGATGAAAGACAAATTTAATAATGCGGTCGGCCCGCAGATACGAGTCGATAAGCCAAAGTCCGGAAAGATAATACCTGTTTTGGCAGTTATTTTTATGCTGGCCGGTTTGCAGTCGGCGACACAATTTTTTGCCAATGAGTTCGGATACCAGCCTCAACTCGGGACTCACTACCAGCATATTTATACGCCTTGGAGCATCCTGATCTGGACCTTTAAATGGGGGGGGCACTTTCAGGTTAGTATTATGAAAGCCGCCGGGGTCGGCATGACGGTGACCTCTATCGGCCTGTTAGGGTTAATGGTGGCTAAGATGGTGGGAGCGAACTCTGCAAAAATAAACCCCTATTTACACGGTTCCGCGCGGTGGGCTAATCAGCACGACATCGAAAGGGCAGGGTTATTGCCACGGCCAATAACAGCCTGGCAACAGCTGACAGGTAAAAAAAAGTGTTCAAGTGACGGCGTATACGTGGGGGCTTGGCTGGATAAAAAGGGGATTACGCGCTATTTGCGCCACAACGGCGCGGAGCATGTGCTGTGTTATGCCCCTACTCGTTCCGGGAAAGGGGTGGGTTTGGTCATCCCTACGCTGTTGTCCTGGGAACACAGCGCGGTCATCACTGACCTGAAAGGTGAATTATGGGAATTGACCTCAGGTTGGCGACAAAAATATGCGCGCAATAAAGTCTTGCGCTTTGAACCGGCCTCATTAAGCGGCGGAGTCCACTGGAATGCGTTGGATGAGATACGCTTGGCCACCGAGTACGAGGTCGGCGATGTGCAAAATTTAGCGACATTACTGGTTGATCCCGATGGGAAGGGCTTGGAAACGCATTGGCAAAAGACCGCTCAAGCCTTGCTGGTCGGAGTAATTTTGCACGTCTTGTACAAAGCGCAGCAGGAAGGCACGGACGCCACATTACCCGCCGTCGATGCCATCCTGTCTAATCCAGACCGCGATATTGCCGAGTTATGGATGGAAATGGCTACCTACGAACATGTGCATGGCAACAACCATCCGGCGGTCGGTACGACCGCGCGGGACATGCTGGACAGACCGGATGAAGAAGCCGGTTCAGTGCTGTCCACGGCTAAGTCTTATCTCGCCTTATATCGCGATCCTGTGGTCCAGCGTAATGTGAGCAAGTCGGATTTTCGGATTAAAGACTTGATGAATTTCGATGATCCTGTGAGTTTGTATATCGTCACCCATCCCAACGATAAGGCAAGGTTGCGACCGCTGGTGCGCGTCATGGTCAATATGATCGTACGGCTGTTGGCCGACAAGATGGATTTTGTTAACGGTCAACCCAAAGCCCATTACAAACATCGTCTTCTGATGATGATGGATGAGTTCCCCAGTTTAGGCAAACTCGACATATTGCAGGAGGCCTTAGCGTTTATTGCCGGTTACGGTATCAAGTGTTATTTGATTTGCCAGGACATTAACCAACTTAAAAGCCGTGAAACGGGCTATGGTCACGATGAAAGCATTACCTCTAACTGTCATGTTCAGAGCGCCTTTCCGCCCAATCGTGTTGAGACGGCCGAGCACTTGTCTAAACTGACCGGTCAAACGACCGTCGCTAAAGAACAAATCACCACCAGCGGCCGACGCACTTCGGCCTTGCTTGGGCAGGTGTCCCGTACTATTCAGGAAGTGCAACGGCCGCTGTTAACACCCGATGAGTGCTTGCGTATGCCCGGGCCGGTTAAGGGCACAGAGGGTTTGATTGAAAAGGCGGGTGATATGGTTGTATATGTGGCCGGTTACCCTGCCATTTATGGCGTGCAGCCCTTGTTTTTCAAAGACACTATCTTTAAGGCCAGGGCGGCTATTCCGGCACCGATACTAAGCGACAAGCTCATACGCGTCCATAGCATTGAAAACGGGGAAGAGGTCATCAAGTTGTGAAGCGGTTCACCGTTTGTTTTGGCGTGGCGATGTCGGCCTTTATCTTGAGCGGGCTTGCCTATGCTGTCGGCATACGGCTAAACACAACGCCGAGCATTCCGGTTGGCGTGTATCGGCTAACGAATGTGCCCATAGTGAAAGGTGCTTATGTGTTGTTTTGCCCGCCGCCTGCGGCAGTTTTCGATATGGCAAAGGCACGCGGGTATCTGGGTGCCGGGTATTGTCCAGGCGGCTATGGACACATGATGAAAAAGATTTTAGCGGTTCAGGATGATGTTGTGTCTATTGGCACTGACGGCGTTCAGATTAATGGTCAATTGCTGTCCTTGAGCGCCCCCATCAAACTCGATGGAAGTGGTCGACCACTACCGAACTATAAAGCTTCCTGGGTGTTGGACAGTACCGAGGTTCTGGTCATGTCTGACAGCAACAGGGGTTCGTTTGACGGGCGTTATTTTGGCCCGATCCAGCGTTCACAAATAGAGGGCGTTATTCGTCCGATTTTCACCTGGTAAGCAAGAGACATTCAATTACCACATCAACCATAAAACAAAGGAGAACGACCATGACCACATTTGATAGAGAGACTGCCGCAGCAGATGCATTTATTGAAAAAATGAGTGACGCTGAAACCACCCCAGGCTTTGCTGTTGAGTTTGATCCAGAGGAGGCCGACATGGCAGGCGCTTTTGAAGAAGACGCGCTCAGTGAAGCCGATGCCTTAGCAAGTAGTGTCGACTGGGTTGGCCTTGGTTAAACGATCAGACCGACTTAGCAACTGAAATCATAAGCCGCCCAAGTAGCGACTTACACCATCGTAACTAACCCGCAGGAGGTTATCTCAATGGATAAAAACAAGAAACCGTTTCATGAAATCGTTGCAGAAAAGTTAATCAAACAACTTGAACAAGGCACTGCACCCTGGCAAAGACCGTGGAATCCTGGCGAGTCCGGTGCGTTCCTGCCCTATAACCCGGTGACGGATAATCGCTACAAGGGTATCAACTCACTGTATTTGTTGTCGCAAGATCGAGACGATCAACGCTGGATGACCTACAAGCAGGCCACCGAAGCCGGTGCTCAAGTCCGTAAAGGCGAGAAGGGTACCGGAATTCAATACTGGAAATTTGTCGACGAACACATCAAGAAAGACGCTGCCGGTAAACCGCTAGTAGACAGCGACGGCAAGCCGGTTAAAGAGCTGGTCAAACTGGAAAGGCCGCGCGTATTTTTTGCGACGGTGTTCAATGCCGAACAGATTGATGGCTTGCCGCCTCTCCAGCGGAAACCGCAAGCCTGGGATCCGATTGAACGGGCCGAAGGAATTTTAGCCACCTGCGGTGTTGCTATTCATTACAACGGAAGCGATCGGGCTTTTTATCGGCCATCGACCGATAGTATTCATTTGCCGGAAAAGGGGCAGTTTCCGAGCGCCGAAAAATTTTATGCAACCGTATTGCATGAAATTGGGCACAGCAGTGGTCACCCGAACAGGCTCAATCGCGATCTGTCCCACCCGTTTGGCAGCGAAGGTTACGCCAAGGAAGAATTACGCGCTGAAATTGCCAGCATGATTTTGGGTGATGCGTTGGGCATTGGTCACGATCCCAGTCAACATGCGGCTTATGTGGGTTCGTGGATCAAAGCACTGAAAAACGATCCTATGGAAATTTTCCGGGCTGCGGCGGATGCGGAAAAGATTCAAAACTATGTTTTAGGCTTAGAGCAACAACAAGTTCAAGAGCTCGCCGCACAACAAGACTCAGAAAATATATCGGCAGTGTTGGCGGTGGGTCTTGAGTCCGTATTGCAGCATCCTGAAGAATGGCAATTTGATCATTATCAAGCCTACGAAGGCGCTAGTCTGGATGCGGCGTTGCGCAAGCAGGGATTTAATGCCGTCGGAGACATAACTGGCAAGGTGCCAGGCCAGTTTTACACTACCGCAATCCAGAAGCTTTCGCCGGTATTTGGCATTGAGCCAGAGGACACCGCTATATCCAATGCCTATCTTGAACGAAAAGGCCTGGCCCAAGCTTTTCAAATAATGGCCGAGCGACTGATAGAGGAGCACCGGCAACAACAAAGCGAAGTTGAGCGTATACACATCACTGAGGTGACAGCCATGACAGCAGCAAAAGCGATTACCCCCGACCCGTTTGCTAATTTAGTTGTTGAGGACATTGAGCGCGCAAAGGCCGGACTGGCAGAGTGGAACAATTCAGTTGCTCAAGTGATAGGGGAGGGCGAAGCCGTTGTGGCCAGTGATCGAGTGCTGCATGGCAAGTACGACGAGGCTCTTGCTCATTTACGGACAATAGCGGCCTTAGAAGCTAGCCATTCGGAGCTGGGTCATTTTGCTGAGCTTGCTAAAACACTTGAGCAAGGTTGGCGAACTTGGCAGCAGGTAAACGGAGTAGGGCCTGCGATAACGCCAGCCATGAAACGTTCTTTTACGACTATTCAATCCGAGCTGTCTCAGCTATCCAGTGCGACTGCCGATGACTATCGGAAAGCGGCGGAGTTAGCGCGAATCGAGGAACAGCGCGTTAAGGGTGATCCAAATAGTACGGCTGAAGATATTTCATTGGCCAGGGAGCAACGCAAAACCGCTGATTTAGTCGCCACGATCCACGATAGCGAGTTCCAGAAGAAAATAATCGAGATTGAGCAGCAACAGGCGCACATCATTTCCGGTCAAGATGATAAAACCTACATTAATGTCCCGTATCGCGAAAAGAACGAGGCCAAGGCTCTCGGTGCGAGTTGGGATCGAGGGCAACAGTCTTGGTATATCCCAGCCGGCGTCGAACAAGCACTGTTTAATAAATGGCTACAAGCCGGTGATGCCAAGTCACCCGCTAAGGAGAAGACTAACATTAAGACTGCAGCCGATGAAGTAAAGGCTGACAGGCAATATCTCGCGGTTCCTTACAGAGAACGGGTTTTGGCCAAGGCTGAGGGCGCACTCTGGGATAAGCAGGCAAAATCGTGGTATGCCAAGTCGACTGCGAATCTGGGTAAATTACAACGCTGGTTGCCGGAAAACGTAAAAAATCAACAAGCACCTGCCATGACGCCGCGTGAGGAATTTGCCGAAGCCTTGCAAACCCTGGGCTGCATCGTTATCGGCCAACACCCTATCATGGATGGTAATAAGCACAGAATCGAAACCGTGGGTGATAAAGCGGGTGAACGCGCGGGGTTTTATGTGGGGCACCTTGATGGACATCCGGCTGGACATATTCAGAACAACCGGACGGGTGAGGTTTTGAAATGGAAAGCCAAGGGCTATTCGTTAAGCGAACAGGAAAAGGTAATGTTGCAGGCTGATAGCGCCGCCAAGCTCCAACAGCGTGAAGTCGCGCAACAAGCCCAACAAAACGCGGTGGTGAGAGCTGTGCGTGAATTATTGGCTGTCGCCGCTCCGGCTCCGGCAGACCATCAATATTTGCAAACGAAGCAGGTCCGTCCAGGTGATTTGCGCGTAGTGCCGGTAGATGGCAGTGCCTTGCCTGCCGATTCGGTAGTGATGATTGGCAAGACCTGGAAAGCGACTAAAGCCTTACGCGAAGCAAACCCGGATAAATTGGTTTTTACAGCTGGTGATTTGCTGCTGACCGCTCAAGACGTGAACGGCGAAATCCGGTCAGTGCAAACCATCCAGGACAACGGCATTAAGCGGTTTGTTGCCGGGGGCGCTAAACAAGACATGTTTCATGTTGTGGGTGGGCAAGGGCTCGATGCACTTGAAAAAGCACCGGCTATTGTTATCGGCGAGGGCTATGCGACGGCGGACACCTTATCGCAAGCGCTTGGCTATGCCACTGTCGCTGCATTCGACAGTGGCAATCTGCCCAACGTGGCCAAGCGGCTACGTGAAAAATTCCCCGATAAACCCTTTGTTATTGCGGGCGACAATGATGTGCATCTGGAGCTGACTGAAGGCAAAAATCCAGGTAAAGAAAAAGCGTTGGCGGCGGCAAAAGCTGTCGCTGGCACGGCTTTTTTTCCGATATTCGCCCCAGGTGAACAAAGCTACCCGGCGAAACTGGAGCCGGTAACGCCGTCAAAAGCGCGATCTGGCATTTTGACCGATGAACAACAACAGGCGATTGCCAAAATGAAACGCTACACCGACTTTAACGATCTTGCGACCAACAGCGTATTACTCGATGTTCAAGTTTTTAAGCTTAGAAATAGGCTATGTCATCGTTAACTATGGAATTTTTTATTTCTTTTTCATAAAATAAGCCATGTAGGTTTTCAATTGGAGATCATCATGAAAAACGCCGAGTTTTTTCAATTAATTACTGCAATCCGTGAATTAGATCATCACCAGCGCAAACTGCTGAACGCTGCCTTAAATCAACTATCCGACGAACCCAAAGTCCTCGAATTGATTGAGTCCTGCTTTGATGCTA
>NZ_JAWPOH010000074.1:0-14279 GCF_037671525.1 Methylobacter svalbardensis | reverse complement strand
TACGGAGCGGCAGAAATATCAGTTCCCGTATAAAAAAATTGGGACAGCGCCATTCAGCTGGAGTGTGAACAGGGCTCTATCTTAAATTAAGGCATTATTTGTCTGGACAATGGGGTCCACTATAATCCTCGCTATTTTTGGCTCACATTAATTGCGACTGACGGTTTATATCGGCAAGCCTGTCAGTAACATTTTGTTGCGCAATTCCGCTGTACGCGTTGGGTCCAATGTGTTGCTGAAAAACACCTTTTATGGCGCTCGGTTTTATAGTATCCAGCCTGATTTAACGGCACGGTTAATCTGAAATGCCCCTATCACTTCAACTCGCATGCTCCTCTCCTGAATTTTTATGGTGCCGGAAATGGTTTCTAACGCGTGCTAGAACCACGCTACGCATCAGCGTTTCGGCAAGCACATGAACAATAAAAATACGATTTTCAGTCAGTAGTTTTCTCAGTGGGGTGAACAGCTCATCGGTGATCGCTTTCAGCAAGGCCGGTATTTCTTCACGCAGCTGCGCTTCCAGTTTTTCGATGTGGCCGTGCGATAACGCCTTGTGTTTTGAAGCATTGGCTTTGATTTTGGTGCTATCCAGCGAAATCTGTCTCAGCTTAATTAGCTTCATTGCCTGAGCCAGCGGCAGAACTTGTACGAACAAGTCCTCCAACTGTAACTTCTCATTACCCACAGGTAGCCGCAGCCCGAATCAAATCGTATAGCGCTGGAATGTTACTGTAAAACAGCGTGGAAAAATGACCAGGGAATCAAGCTAACGGATCTGTACAGTTATTTTTCTGGATTCTGTATATCGTTTGTATAAACGCTCATCCATATACTTAGACCCAGATTGATGCGTTACATGCTTAATAGAAGATGAATATTTTTTTACTAACTGATGTTACGCACCGACTACGAATTATCAATAACTTACGGTCATCTTTTGCTGCGTAAGTTATTGATTTCTGGTTTACCTGCGTAACATCAGTTACTAACTTACTTGGAATAGGATGTTTGAATATGAACTGTGAAGTGGCGGATTTTGTAAAAATTGAAAATTCAGAAGTGGATAATATCGATCTGGATGAATTTGTAACACGTCTCAAAAGATCGGATGTGGTAGATATTGCACATATCCGCAATGTAGTACTGCGCTCGCTACAAAGCTACACGCAGGACGCAGGGTTCTACCAACTTATGCCGATATTGATGTCCCCAATCACCGATCCGCTCAATCATGCTGTATATCCGGCAGAAATACAGTACGAAGGACGTCCGTTGAGGTTGACAGCAAGCATGATCTTTCACAAACAGTTAGCGTTACGTGCAGAAGGATTAGAAAAGATCTTTATCGTTGCCCCGAATATCCGGTTAGAGAAAAGCACCATTAAGAGTTCTGCAAACCACTTGCTGGAGTTTTCCCAATTCGACCTTGAGATAAAAGGCGCCACTATATACGACGTCATGAAGTTTATAAATGGATTAATGACGCACGTCTTCAATCAAGTAAACGCACATGCTGGGGAGCAGTTGAATAAATTGGGTCGGAAGTTGCCGGACTATGCTCTGGAATTTCCGATCTACAGTTCTGATGAATTACGTGAGAAGTATGGTGATAACTTTGAGCAAATCCTTTCCGAAACAGCTACCACACCTTGTTTTGTGACAAATTTTAAAAGGGAGTTCTATGATCGAGAAAACCCAGACAAACGCAATGAATATAATAACTTTGATTTAATCTATCCGGAAGGCTATGGAGAAGCGCTGTCTGGTGCAGAACGTGAATACGAGCATGAGCAGATCATTTATAGGATGAATGAACTACAAATGGATCTTGATCCTTATCGGAACTATTTGGATGCGGCCAAGCGGGGAGACATTCCGAGTACCGCAGGCGCGGGTATTGGTATAGAGCGTTTATTGCGTTTCATTTGCGGAAAGGCCGAAATAAAGGATATCGGGCTGTTTGATCGTAGCATTGCCACAAGCTTTCTATTCTAACAATGTGTGAGAAAGAGTCATCCATTTGTTTATCTTGGTCGATAAGCTTTAACGACCAAATAATGCGGCCATTTATTTGAGTGAGTAAATTGATTATGCAAACGGCACCACATTTCAAGTGTTTATTAACGACAATAGAATCCGATTCCCACACATGGAATCTTGTCTACTTGCAACGGTTCATTCATGAGCATGGAGGTCTAGCCAAGATTCTTGGATGTTGTGTATCTCCTGGTGAAACCGTGAATGCTATTAAGGGCTTCCGGCCTGATCTGGTTGTGGTGTCGAGCGTCAATGGACACGGCTTTCATCAGGGTCGCGAACTAATTGCAAACGCAGTTCAGGCGCTCGGAGCATACCGTCCTGTATTCGTGGTCGGCGGCAAGCTGACAACCGTAGAAGAGGATAACAAGTGGATCAGAGTCGATCTACAGGAAGCTGGTTATGACAGGGTGTTTGTCGGGAAGTCAGCGATTGACGATTTTACTCTCTTCCTGCAAGAGTTCCGGCAGCAGGCCGTGGCGTCGGGTTAAGCCATTTTTTCTCGAAGATTGTAGAATCAGATCAACAGAGACATTCTATTACCTCCAAAGGGCTAACATAAATGCCGCAACCAAATTCGAAATTGTCAATAAAAGCACAACGCCAAGCAATTTTTTGTGAACTAATGGCATATCTAACGCCACAGGATCAGGAAAGCGTGAGGTTGCTGGCTACCAAATTGGTAAACATGTTCGAACACGGCCGAGATATTGGCCGTCGCAGAGTAATGGTCGCCTATGGTGGGGGGAAGGATAGCACTTATACTGTGGGATTCATACGCACCGTGCAATTGTATGTTGAGAACATGCTGGGGCGAACTTTTATCCTGCGTATCGCCACCATGCGGCAGTCTGGAATGCCTTACTCAGTGATGGAAAATATTGAACGCGTCTACCTGCGTCTTGGGCTCATCGATGATATCACTGCGGAATTAATTGTCATCGATCACGACCAAGTATCACAATTTACGCGAGATTTGCCGGTTCCACAGCATCTGCACACGATTAACAGGCTTAATATGCTGATGAACGGTCATCGCACCGCTGGTGATGGCCGTCCTACGTTCTGCAATAGTTGCAACTTGAGTGTAGCAAGCTTTTACGGTATTTCTGCCTGGTGGCGTGGTGGCGTGGATGTGGTTGTGACGGGCGATTCGCTCAAAGAGCAGAAGCATTACTTCACATGGATAATGCGGCTTGCACAAAATGCCGGCATGAACATAGAAGAGTACCGTGCGTTGGGATTTCATGGCTTGCTCAAAGTGCTGGACGGTGTATCACAAGCTTATTATAGGGAGTTATTTGGTGCCGACTTAGATGCAGAGGTGTCTTTGCGGCGCGTTCACAGTGGATTCGCGGACATGATACCAACGTTCATTTCGATTTATGAGCATGTCAGTTATCGAGTTAACGACCACTGGAACTTCGTAACTGATTTTTTAGGTTTTCAGTTTGATGAGCTCGCCTTCAGTTTCACCGAATCCGACTGTGCAAACCCGGCCCTGATGGCGCACCTACGTGGCCTAAAAGCTCAGTACGTGCAGGGACGTAGTTATCGCATAGGAATCGAGGAATACCTTGAATTGGCGAAGAGTCTAATGGTTAAGAAAGAAATGCCTGAAAATCTTATTCGGATGGCTATTTCCCGTTACGACAATGAAATAAAGATATGTACCATGCGTCACAAAATTAATATCTTTGCTGAACAGGCATACGGTGTGAGCGAGCAACAGTTCGTGTGTCTAGTGTTTTCACCATTTGTTGGTCGAGGTCAATCTCTACCATACTTTCTTCAAGTTTATCATCCGGAATATGTTACACAAGAGGCCAATATACATAGTCTACTGGCCGATGATAAGCAGGTGCCTAACAATCTGTTGCAACTGCAAACCTGGCTTGAGAATATCAGTGGTATGAGTTTACGGGAGATACGTGCCCTTTATCGCAACAGTCTGGTGGATTTTGAAAGTAACGATTCGCTAATTGCCAGGGTTCGCGTCGGCGATCCGCACAAGAAGCGTATCAAAACTGTCGATCCTAGATCCGGCGAAGAAATCACAGAATTAATTTCTGGACGCTAAGATGAATGTGAATAGCTATTTCGGTTCCTTTATCCGGCGCTGTAGAGATGCTGGACTGCTAGTGGTGCAGCCACGAATGGGATTCGGAACCATCGTAGAGATGCGATCGGGGTTATCCGATGTAGCGAAATTGGATTTCCCTGTTATAGGTACGATTACGCTCGATAGTTACACCAGGGTAGGTGACTATAGGACACCACAAGTGTGTCTTGATAAGGGAGAAAGGCTCAATGGTTATCCCATAGTTACCCATTCAGCGAAAGCTACACGCAATATGTTAGAAGGCCTTTACGGAACCAACTTCCCCGTGCAAGTCAGGCACGGCACAGCGCTACCTCAGACGATTTTTAGGAAACTCGTGGAAATCGGGCTTGATGCGAGCGAAGGCGGTCCCGTGTCGTACTGCCTCCCTTACAGCAATATACCATTATATAAAGCAATAGAGGCGTGGGCCGAAAGTTGCCATATTTTGAGCGACGGCGCCGAGCGTGCTCATATCGAAAGTTTTGGCGGTTGCCTGCTTGGGCAATTATGTCCACCATCTGTTTTAATAGCTGTGGCTGTACTTGAATGTTTGTTTTTCCACCAACATGGTGTGCATAGTGTGTCGATTAGTTACGCTCAGGGTACCTCGCTAATTCAGGATCGTGGGGCAATTGCCGCATTAAGGGAACTAGCAGGACAATATCTCAGTGGATTGGATTGGCATGTGGTGTTATATACATACATGGGAGTTTTTCCCTCATCATTCGAAGGTGCTACCGCGTTAATCCGGGATAGTGCACAGCTGGGAAAGGAAACTGGTTGTGAGCGTATTATTGTGAAGACCATCCAGGAAGCGCGGCAAATTCCTAGCGTGGATGACAACTTATATTCACTTCAACTGTCATCGAAGACTGCTAATGATATTCACTCTATGAAGATGCTTTCACCGCAGGAAGTAGCTTATCGAGATGAGATATACCTAGAAGCCAAAATATTGCTCGACGAAATTCTGAGTCTTGATGTCGATGTTGGTCAATGTCTATTGAAGGCATTCAATAGTGGACTACTTGATATTCCATATTGTTTACATGCGGATAACGCAGGCCGCACGTCCTCGTATATCGATACAAATGGTGCGTTACGCTGGGCTAGAAGCGGATCAGTACCTATACCATCCAATCTACGATATTTGTGTTGCAGGCAGAATGATGTTTCGTCTTCAGAGTTACTTAATATGTTGAATTACGTAGCCAATAAATATGATTGCGTAACTTGTTGATTATATTTGCATCTATCGTATTTTCAGGATTGGGATAGTGATGTGCTTATGTAGATTATTTCGAGATTCAGTAAGGTCCTGAGCATAAAAACTTATCGCGTACTTTAGGGCACCTAGAAATACTGCCTAATTGACAGGGAACGGGACGGACAATGTCCTACGGGATATTCAACCGCCAGCCAGGCCGCATCACGTTCGACATCGACGTAGCCTTTGTCGAGGTGGACATCGCGGCTAGTGTTGGTGGGGTCCAGCACCGCCTTCAGGTGGCGAGTGTCATGTCCTTCACGGTGCTGATCGAAAGTAGCTGGAACTCCAACTGCTCGTTGCTGAGGTTATAGAGTTGCCGAATGAGTAGTGCGCACTATGATTTTGGTGAGAAACATCAGCTGGACAGCAAAGTCGATGTGCTTCTCCAGCAGTTGCAACACCTCGCCCAACCGGTTTAGTTTGTTTTCGCGTTACTCGGGCAAACAGGTTTTCTTTGATCATGACAAGTCAGAAATGGCTGTATGGCGGTGTCATTATCTCATAGGATGGGGTTTTTCGAGGAGCCCTTTAGTCATAGTCGTCAATAACCGGAAACAAAACGAAATGATTTCACTACGTGACCTTTTTCTTGCCTTATCAGTTGTGATTGTTTGGGGGGTTAATTTCACCGTAATTAAGTTGGGGTTGGAAGGGATGCCGCCCATGCTTTTGGGGTGTTTTCGCTTCTTGCTCGCTGCTTTTCCGGCTGTCCTTTTCATCTCGCCCCCGGCAGTTTCATTCCGATGGATCGCAGCATATGGACTGACTGCAGGAGTTGGTCAATTCGGACTTCTCTTTTACGCAATTGAGCTAGGGATGCCAGCGGGACTCGCATCGGTAGTGCTCCAATCGCAGGCATTGTTTACTCTGGTATTTGCAAGTCTATTTCTGCGTGAACGTTGGTATATGACCCAATTGCTAGGACTTATTATAGCCGGCGGTGGACTTATAGTAATTGGCAATTCGCATATTGAGCCAACACTGTACAAGGCATTCAGTGAAATTCCTCTTATTGGACTTATATTGACGTTATGCGCAGCCGCTTTTTGGGGGGTATCAAATATTTTAGTGAGGAGTGCTTGGCGGGATGCAGTTGCTCGTGACAGTCAATTCAGCATGTTCAGATTCGTAGTATGGTCAAGTCTTGTGCCGCCGATTCCATTTCTCCTTCTTTCATTAGGATTAGATGGCCGTGAAACGATTATAGCATCCCTGCAAAATTTCAACATTTTGTCTTTTGCTGCAATCGCTTATCTTGCCTTTGGCGCGACATTGTTCGGATTCGGCGTATGGAGCGGATTACTTTCTCGTTATCCTGCTGGACATATTGCGCCTTTTTCATTACTTGTGCCGATCTTCGGGTTACTTACGGCATCTCTGGTGCTGGGCGAGCAACTGAATGAGCGGCAATGGCAGGGATGTGCGTTGGTCATGATGGGATTGCTGATCATAATCTTTGGTAATCGAATATTTGCGTTCCGTCGCAAACTGGCAAAAACCGAAGATATTTAAATTTAAGCAGCATTGGGCGGTTATATCGCAAAGTTTTCCAAATCCAGAGGCAAATTCTCAACTTTTTTCGTAAAAACAATCAATGCCAATGGGTTTCTTCCTTCATAAATATCGTTACGGATAACAGTGGTGCGGGTATTGAAAGCATCAACATGCTGGTGATGTCAGCAGCAGGCTCAGCTAGCTTTATAGAAACTTGCCCGATTCAATATTTGCACAACCTGATTGAATAAGGCCATCGGTTTATTAAGAAAAATCACCAACCCATAATGAGATTTAAAACTCCGCACATGATCCGATCAGAGCTGCTTTCAAATGGAAGCATACCGGCATTTCAGCAGCTTATAACTTTAGCCGGGTCACTTTGCCTGCTGATAAGTGCGGTTTGTAGCCTTATAAATATTTGCGACACAGCCTGTTTGGACAAGCCCGATATTTTCAAGATCATTAATGAGATTGTTGTATGAACCCAAAATATTATATTTTTGATGCCGATGGAGTGCTAATTGATTCGCTTTCGATAGCATGTCGAATGTTTAACTTAATCGCGGATGAGTACTTTCCTTGCTTACCAAAAGTCATAAATCAGGAGGATATGGCGTTAGCTTATCCAGGACTTTTCAGAACTTCTTTTAAAAAATTTGGCTTGGATGAACAAGATGTTATCAAATTTTTTGATTTGCACACCCAACAAATGAGTAAGCATGTTGATGAATTGGTACCGTTTGAACTCGTGCTTAGAGCTATCAGCGAATCTGTGACAGGACGTTGTGCAATTGTCACTTCATCATACAGTGAAACTGTGCGGACAGTGCTGTCCAAAAGTGCTTTTTATAATGATGACATGTTTACCGATATTCTCGGTAGAGAATATCGACAAACCAAAACAGCGAAGATTTCGAATCTCCTTAAAAATGTGGGAATTGATGCATCAGAAGCTATTTATTTTGGTGATATGGTTTCGGATATTTTGTATTGCAGGGGAGTCCCAATCCGTATTGCGGCTGTAGGTTATGGATATCAACCAATGGATTATCTTTCAGCTTTTGATCCAGATTACATACTACCATCACAACAAAGCCTCGCTTCTTTCTTGAAGGAGTTCTAAACCCAAACCCTCGGAATTTTTAAACCAATGTATTAAGGGGTTTGAAGTCCAATGGTACGAAAAGTAACGCTAACATCCAAAGCGTCACTACTTAATGTGTTTTTGTTACAGAATTGGCTACCGATTATGCTTAAAGAATCAAAAGGTGTTAAATAAATGTCAAAACCACAAAATTTATTTACCTTGAATACATTACTGAGTTTATTAACCAATAATGGCTATAAAATACTCTAAAATTTAAACTTATTCATATAGTTAAGAAAACGTATCCGGCGTCAACTATCCTGGCCGGGCGTATTGCCTCACATAATAATCAAACTACTGAAGAGCCGCCATACCTCATCAGTTCCAGATTCAAATCCAATTGTACCTCACATTTTTAACTTCACTCTTTTGAAGAGATTATGTCAGAGACTGGGTAATTTCGCATTACAATCTAAGCTGTCTATGATATTCGAAGCCAGAGCAGAATTTATTGGCAAGACCGATTTTTCATTTAACATGAGTGCTCGCAAACTCTCTTCCAGACTCTGTTGAGTTTGGCGCCACTCAGAGATCCTCCTTTGCAGGGTTCTTATTTGGCCTATTGTAAACTGGCTCGGATATTTACCCATCAGCCATGTAACAATCTCTTTGGCTGTCGTTTCTGGCATGAGTTCTAGTCGTAATTTTATTTCATCCCATACTTTCTCAAAAGGATCTTTTCGCGTTCGCCAGGTACGTGGCGCTTTTCTTAAATCAGTTATTTTACTGGTTCGGTAATAACGACTTACGGGAGTATTTTCCTCTGGTTTAACTGGCTCTTGATCACCCTCATCACCTGATGTGTCAACACTTTTCCGGACACAAAGTTAAGCAGATTTTAGCTGCATTTCATAGTTCACTGGCGACAAATAGTTATTGGCCGAATGAAGTCGCTCACGGTTGTAAAATACCTCAATGTATTCAAATATATCCTGCTTAGCTTCAGCCCTGGTTTGATAGTGCTGATGATGAACCAGCTCTGTTTTTAGGGTATGAAAGAAGCTTTCTGAGACAGCATTATCCCAACAATTGCCTTTGCGACTCATGCTTTGGGTAATACCATGTTCCTTCAAGAGCGCACGGTGGCTATCGGAGGCGTATTGGCTGCCTCTATCGCTATGCCAAATCAAACCTTTACTGGGTTTACGCTTCCAAATTGCCATCAGTAACGCATCGTTTACCAATTTAGCTCTCATGTGCTCAGCCATTGACCAGCCGACTACCTGCCGCGAATACAAATCAATCACTACGGCCAAATACAGCCAGCCTTCCAGGGTATGAATGTAGGGTGCTAATAAACAAAAGGCTCTAAAGTTTCACGGGATTTAGTGGGAAATTTGTTGTTAAGGCTCCCCCTCTTTTTCTGCACAGGGTTACCTCCAACAATGTTTAATAGCTTTTTACTGCACTATTGGTCAACACCCAATACCCTTTTACCATAATCTCTTAATGCACCATTGGGTGCAAGGTAACGATAAAGGGTGGGCTTGGTGATGCCCAGTTCTTTGCAAAGTTCGGAAATAACGGTTTCTTTCTGACCCATTGCTGATTGCGCTAATCTTACTTGAGCTTTAGTTAAAGAGAATTTTGCGCCGCCTTTTCGCCCTCTTGCCCTTGCTGCGGTTAAAGCCGCTTTTGTTCGCTCACTAATCAATTCACGTTCAAATTCTGCCAAGGCAGCAAAAATACCGAAAATTAACTTTCCATTGGAAGCAGCAGTATCAATATTAGCCCCTTGTCCGGCCAATACTTTAAAACCGACACCTTTTTCGGATAAGTCATGAACGGTAGTAACCAGATGCTTTAGATTCCGGCCCAGTCTGTCGAGTTTCCAAACTATCAAAACATCACCCGTTCTTAATGCTTTTAGGCAAGCTAACAAGCCTAGACGTTCGTCATTCTTGCCTGATGCGAAATCACTATATATATGATCGGGCGTGACACCATGCTTTATTAGTGCGTCGACTTGAGGATCAAGAACTTGAGAGCCATCCGATTTTGAGACCCTAGCATAGCCAATTAACATAGTTTTACCCGTTTCATAAACGACCGTTTAAGTGACAGTCAAATTTTCACTAGAAAACCAGTAAATTAGTGTCACATAACCCATAATTTAATCTATGTTTTGTAAACCATTGTGGCTTGATTATGTGGCAGTAAAACTCTTAACGGGGTTTATAATCCGTTTCGTGCGTCGACCCCAAGGAAACTTATCAACGCGATTCTGTACCTTGTTCGAAGTGGGTGTGCTTGGCGATTGTTGCCGCACGAATTTCCTGCATGGCAGACCGTGTACGGTTATTATCGATGTTGGACAACAAATGGAATGTGGCAACGTATTCACGACACGTTGCGTGCTTGGGTTAGGCAGAAAGCAGGGCGACATAAGCATCCAACTGCAGGCTCTATTGATAGTCAAAGCGTTAAAACAACAGCTTTATCGGGTATTAAAGGCTTTGATGCCGGCAAACAAATTCAAGGTCGAAAACGTCACATTCTTGTGGATACACTGGGGTTGATTATGATCGTTGTTGTGACGGCGGCTTCGGTTCAAGAACGTGATGGGGCAAAACTTATTTTCAAAACATTTACCGGAAGTTGCAAGAAAATACGTCGCCTTTGGGTTGATGGCGGTTATCGAGGTCCCAAGCTGATGGACTGGGTTGCGCAACGTTTCCACATTGTTTTAGAAAAAATTTTACGCTCAGATGATGCCAAGGGTTTTCAATTATTGCCGCGCCGCTGGGTTGTTGAAAGAACTTTCGCTTGGCTTTATCGCTATCGTCGATTAAGTAAAGATTACGAGGTGCTGACCGATTCCAGCACTGCCTTTATTCACATCGCAATGATAAATTTAATGCTCGGGCGACTTTGCGACTGACTTTTAAAACGTGCACTAAGCCTTATAGTCTGTGACTTTCCGTAATTTTCTATGGAACTTTAGTGTCGTTTGTTTAAACTTACCCTGCATTGGTCGGCTTTGGCCCTCGTTTGCCTTCAAACAAGCTGCTGGCATTATCCTGCAAGTCCTTTTTCCATTGACTGACCTGGGTAGGATGCACGCTGTTTTCTTGAGCGATTTCATTGATTGTCTTTGTACCTTTAACCGCTTCCAATGCAATCTTGGCTTTTTGCGCCCCTGTAAAAATCTTCCGTTTGCTTTCGCTCATTTCTTACTTCTCATTTTTCGACAGAGCATAGCTTAAACTATTGTCCGGAATCCGGGGTCCACTATAGATTGCGAGCCCGGCTGATTTCGATTGCAAGCCGTTACACATATCCGTTATGATATCTGAGCATCATGATGAAGCGACGGCAACTGCTTTTTTCGTAAAAACAATCAATGCCAATGGGTTTCTCCATAAAATAGTTATGAATAACAACGGCGCGAACGATGTGGGCATTGAAAATATCAACATACTGTTAATGCTAGGAGGATCGGTTTGCTTTATAGAAATTTGCCCGATCCAATATTTGCACAACTAGATTGAACAAGACCATCGGTTTATTAAAAAAACACCAACCCATGATGGAGTTTAAAGCGTCACACTCCGCATAGGCAACCATCGAAACTGCGCACATGATCCGAACAGGGCTGCTTTCAGATGAAAGCATACCCGCATTTCAGCAGCTTATGGCTTTAGCCGGGTAACTTTGCCTGCTGATAAGTGCGGTTTGCAGCCTTATAAATATTTGCGACACAACCTAACCGTTACACAGGTAACCCGATGGCATTCGAATATCAAAAGGTGTGCGACTATATTTGCTCACTCATTCATAACCACCAACTGCGTAAAGACATGAAACTGCCTTCTTTGAGACAAATGGCGCAAAAGTTTGATCTATCAATACCAACCATCCATCGCGCATACTGCCAATTGGAAAAACAGGGTATCGTGCACTCAATGCCACGATCTGGTTTTTACATAGCGAAAGCCGCTGAGAACCTACATTACGAGTCCGGTTGTAGTTTATTAGAGACTGTATATATAAACTCGCGTAAGCCAGGTGTAATTCCTCTTACGATAGATTCACCAGCCTGTTTATTGTCACTTGATCGCGAGCTGCGTCGCGAAGAGCTGCGATTGACTAGCAGCGCTCTCAATTCTCCACTAAAACAGGGCATTTTATATGGTGACAGTGATCTACGCGCGGCAGTGGCCCATAGATATACCGGCGATTTGGATAAACCCTGGTATCCAGATGACGTGTTTATTACCGATAGTTACCATTCTGCACTTCTAGCTGCTGCAAGGGTTTACAGTCGAGGCGGCTCCGTAATTGTGGAATCGCCGTGCTCTTGGGCCATCATCAAGACCTTGGAAACGCTGAATCTGGATGTTCTCGAACTTCCAATAACGCTAGGTTCCGGTTTGAATCTGACGTGTTTGAGCAACTTGCTGAGCCGTACAGATATTTCTTTTGCCATTCTTTCCTCGCATATAAATTCTCCAACCGGTACTGTCATTCCAACTGAACAAAAGCTCACAGCCGCGAGCATGTTAATTGAGGCAGGAATTCCGGTCATCGAGAATGACATTTACGGCGATCTGTATTTTGGGATGGCGCAACCGCTGTATTACCGTGACTTCATTGATCCCGAAATGTTGGTCATATGCAGCAGTTTCGACAAGATAATCGGCCCCCCAGCTTCGTTCGGCATGGTTCTTTGCAAAGGCGACCGTGACGGGCTACGCAAGGTATTACTATCTCATACCCATAAAATCTCAAGCCCCGCTCGCCAAAAGGCGATAGGCAATTTGATACAGAGTGGTCAGGTGATGAGTCATATTCATAACTTGCGAAAATTACTGGAGGCCAAAATGCTTCAAATGCATGATCTCTTGCAAAAGTATTTGCCGTCTGGATGCAGCTATCAATTACCGCAAGGTGGGGCTGTATTTTGGGTGAAATTACCGGATAGTGTCGATTCCTCAGTATTGTTATATCGCCTCATGAAAAAGGGGATCGTTGTGGCACCAGGGTATTTGTTCTCATCTTCTAATCACTACGCCAATTACATTAGGATCAGCTATGCTACCGATTGGACGATGGACATTGAAAACAGTATTTTTTGTCTTGCCGAAAACATCCGCGAACTTACGGAAAGCCCTCCCGTTTGAGCAATAAATTTTCCTCAACAAGTTGATTTTCCGTAGAATTCGCGTTTTCAAATTTTGGTGAAGTGGTGGTTTTGACGGATATCGAGCGATAAAGTCTGCCGACGACTCTCACGGTGATGCCAACTTATTCTGAATATAGGTCGAAAACTCTCGTTGACTGGCGAACTCCAGCTTTAACATACCCAATCAGCCAAATTTCCTCACCAATACAACGATGGAAACTTAATTTACAGAGAGCGATCATGGACGAGCAAGCGTCACACGGATGCATCAATTGCCACGGCTTGGCCGACGAAACAGACTTGAACTTCCAGCTGACTGGAGCCTATCCACATCCGGCCCACTTTGCCAAAACATTTTTTAAGAATCACGGCGTAAGCCTTCATTTTTCCTGCTACAGGCACCGCAGGCTGGGAAGTTGCGTTGACCAACACCTTAAATCCGGGTGACAAGGTTTTAATCTATCGCTTCGGTCAATTCAGCCACTTATGGGCTGAAATGGCAAAACGCTTGGGTTTCGATGTTGAGATTCATCAGGAAGTCTGGGGCAAAGGCATTCCGCTGGATAAAATCGAAGCGCGTTTAAAAGAAGACACCCAGCATGAAATCAAGGCCGTTTTGGCGACGCATAATGAAACCGCTACCGGAGTCACCAGCAACATCGGCGGCGTTCGTAAAGCAATGAATGCGGCCAATCACCCGGCGTTATTATTCGTCGATGGCGTCAGCTCTATTGCCAGCATCGACTTTCGCATGGACGAATGGGGCGTCGACGGTGCCATCAGCGGCTCACAAAAAGGCTTTATGATGCCCGCCGGCGGTGCGTTCCTGGCCTTCAGCCAGAAAGCCTTAGCAGCCGTTGAAACATCAAGGAGAGCATGCAAAACCGGGGGAGGCCGTCAGAACCGATATTTGATGTGACGGAAAACAAGTGTTTTCCGCATGGTCTTCCGTTAAGCCGATAGACCGCAAAAAAATATCTGATCTGCCCTTGTCTCCCCCTCAAATAATGTACGAAAACTATTGTCGGATTTAATCCGCCCATTTACACTATGCGGAAATATTTCCTATGGAGTTTTCCGTACATGCTGGTTGGCT
>NZ_JAWPOH010000073.1:0-14524 GCF_037671525.1 Methylobacter svalbardensis | reverse complement strand
GAGTTCAAATACTCACTCACCAACTGTTGGTGACGCTTTGCCAAGCGAGGATCGAGGTCTAATAACTTTTTTTATATTCATGGCGTATGTTACTACTTTTGTGCTTTAAGTTGTGTAGATAGCTATGCCTCCTGGGAGGAAGCTGTGCGGCCCTTTTTTCAAGTATTACCGGCAGACGACGCCCCGTCAGTGCCACTGAACACACAAACATTGACGGAATGGGAAATCAGTACCGACGAAATACTCATCGAGCAACTGAAAACCAACGTCAACCTTTACGCACAACTTGAAGCATTAAGCCTACTGAGCCTTCGTCATGGCCTGGATCACGACACCGGATTATCGGCGATGGATGGCACTGCCGGTCGTGTGTGTGACTTGCTGGAAGAAAGCTATCAGCGGGCCGGGGATCAACATGCCTGGTATATCGTCAGGCGCTGTGCCGGTTTACTGGGCAAATACGACATCAATCTGGAACAGGCGGCCACCGATATACTGGTTCGTCAACATGCACTGACATTAGGTCGCGCCTACAGCGGCAGGGCAACCTTGACGTGCCCCGCCGATTCCTTGGAAATTTTGCAGACCATCCGTGCCTACAATAATAATGATGCCAGTGAACACATCATTATTCAGGAATTGGTCATCTATTTGGGTATGTTGATCAAGTCTAACCCGGAATTGTTCATCGATATGCACACGGTGCGAGTGGGTCATATCCTGCAGTTGCTTGTCGCCAGACAAAAACGCGAATCAGGCTGCGGTACACTGGATCAGGCTTTTAATGAAATTCTTTCTTTATCGCCTTATCAATTGTCCTGCAAAGTAAAAGAAACTCTGGAGGACTATAGCAGTACAGAAAGTCAACTGGGTTTGGCTGAAATGTTGCACCATGAAGGTGATTGTCGGGAGTTGACCAATGCGCGTTTCTCAAAAAGCATGGATCCAATAGACCGGGGAGAAATTGACGACTGGTACCAATGGCGCGAACAGCAAGGCAGTGTCGGCAGAGAAAATGATGCTTTTTTTGCCAGTATCTGGGACATCCTGCACCATTGCAAGGGCTTAACGATAGGTGACAAGCTCAACAGTAAGAATCGGCTGGATAGCGAGAATACCCTGTCGCAATCAACGGCGGGCGAGCAAAGTTTCAAGTTGCACGTCAACCATTTGCTTAATAAAATTCAAGCTCCGGTTTATCGCCAATTAACGGTAGAAGCGCTAAAAGCAATGGCGTCTATTTTTCGTGAAACCCCATCGTTACAGATTGACGATACCTTGTTGACGGACATTATTATCGGCCATGCAGTAAGAATCAGCTGGTTACAATCTCATCCTGAAAGCAAAGACAACTACGAAGAATGCGTGTCCTTGGCATGGCAGGATTTTTATCGATTGCCGCCGCATAAAGTAGCTAACGGCATCCTGGATGCTTTAATATACCTGCTTAACAATAACGAGAGGGGGACATTATGATACTGGCCGGAGATATAGGCGGAACGAAAACGGTATTATCTATTTTGACCGGAGGCATAGGCGGCCCACTGACCTGCGTGCAGGAACAAACCTATTCAAGCCGGCTATTCCCGGAATTCGACGACATTTTGACCGCCTTTTTACCCGCCGGCGTTAATATCAAGTCGGCGTGTTTCGGCGTTGCAGGCCCGGTCGTCAATCAGCGTTGCCAAACCACCAATCTGCCGTGGCTGCTGGATGCGGCAGCGCTGAAAATAAAACTGGGCACCGCTAAAGTAAAGCTTCTGAATGACCTGGAAGCCATGGCGCTGGGCATGTTGCATCTGCCCGAACAGGATCTGGTAGAACTCAATCCCAATGCGGAAACCCAGGAGGGCAATATCGCCGTCATCGCGGCTGGAACAGGCTTGGGCGAAGCCATCCTTTATTGGGACGGCAACAAACATCACCCTATGGCTACCGAAGGCGGTCACAGCGACTTTGCGACTCAAAATGCCCGGCAGGACCAGCTGTTGGCTTATCTTAGAAAAAGTTACCCCGATCATGTCAGCTGCGAACATATCCTGTCGGGCATCGGTTTCAGCCATCTGTATGATTTTCTCTGTGAGCAGGATTTTGCGCCGCCTTGTCCTGATGTTCCCGATAACAATAGCGATATAGACAGGAATGCCGTTATTTCCGGACTGGGGATTTCCGGTGAAGACCGGTTATGCGCGGAGGCAGTCAGGCTTTTTGTCGAACTCTATGGGGCTGAAACCGGCAACCTGGCATTAAAGTCGCTTGCCGTGGGCGGGGTATTTATCGGCGGCGGTATAGGCCAGAAAATATTACCTGCGATGCAGGACGGTAACTTTATTAACGCATTTAAAGCTAAAGGCCGCTTTTTCCCCTTGCTGGATAAAATCCCGGTGAAGTTGTCGTTAAACCCACGTACACCTTTAATCGGCGCGATTAACTATTTTGATCGGTGAAGATCCGGCAGCGTAGATCATCGTGGAAAAATCATTTCGTCCACGAAAAGCACAAAAAGCACGAAAATATTCGAAGAGTAGGGCGCGCCGTGCGCGCCTTCTCCGGGACTTTTAAAATACGCCTACTTCGCATTTAAACCCTTTGGCGCGCGCGGCACGCCCTACGGCCTGTTCAATACAACATACTGATTTATTTCGTGTCTTTCGTGGACTAACTAGCGCAAGCTACAAATCAACCCGCATGGCTCTGACGGTCTTTTTATTAAGGCCGGGCAGGGTAGCTATCGCTTCCCGAAGCTTGTTTTCCCAACTACGTCTGAGTTGCAGCAAATAATCGTCATTGCCGTCAAAGCAATAATACTCGTCAAAACTAAAGCTGTTTTTGCGGTAAATGAGTATTTCAACGGGCGGCCCGACACTGGCATTACTACGGATGGTCGAGTCCATCGACACTAGGCAGCAGCGCGCCGCTTCGTCGATTGAGGTGTTCAATTTAAGAAAACGGTCCAGTATCGGCTTGCCGTATTTACTCTCGCCGATTGTCCTTCGGAATTGATATGTTGTTTTTGTTTTTCGACGCTGACATGACCCAGGTAGGCGGCCACCTCGGACAAGCATTCCACATTATTGAGATTGACACCGGCATTCTTGATTTTATCGCGGTGCAGCTGTTCCAAAACCGCTTGAGTAGTAGCAAGATTACCGGCGCACAGTAAAAGAATCTTGCGGTCATCGTTGGTTTTAAATGCATGCATTTTGCCGTAAGTACTGACGTTATCAATACCGGCATTGGTTCTTGAGTCGGAAACCAGAATAAGTCCTTCATCTATAGAAGCGGCAATACAATAAGTCATAAAAACGTTCGGTCGCGGTGTTTAAAGATACTTTTGGGCCATTATCCAACAAAGCAACGCCAACGTCCATGGCGCTTAAAACATGTCCGGCTATTAAATCATAAGGCCATTAAAAACTAAGTCGATTAAGCGGTAGCTTTGCCTGCATGGGCGTAGGCAAGAAGCGTGAGCAGGGAGCGGTAGCTTTACTTAAACGATCATTAATCGCCCGCCATGGCTCTGTTTGCGGAGGTTGTTCTATCAGAATCATATCCAACTGCAAGTTATCCAGCTCCCGAAGTGCCGCATAAAGGCTTTGCGCATAGCGAGCGGCTTGCTCGGGTAAACGCAAAACACGGATTTGACTGGTTTCTGCTATTTTCAATTGATAGCTCAATAGGCCAATTCTTTTGCCATCGGCGATCAATTGCCGGATATTGTCCGGTAACTGTTCTGTCGGGCAACGAATAGCCGGTGTTGTCGGCGCATAATGTACCGTCATTATGCCCGGCGCGCGTATCTCCAGGGCTGGTGTGATTGCCGAAAGTCGGTCAGGATCTGGCGCGGCGTTTGATGTTGGCGGAGTCATCAGCTCAGTCTGTAAAACGGCTTCAATTTCCTGGCCGGTGATATGTCCGGGTCTGAGCAATCTAGGCCTATTGCCGCTTAAATCAATAATGGTCGATTCCACGCCGACCTGGCAGGCCCCGCCATCAAGAATCATATCAATCGCATCGCCCAGCTCTTCGCTGACATGTGCGGCTAGTGTGGGACTAATCCGGCAAAAGCGATTGGCCGATGGTGCAGCAATCCCGCCGCCAAAGCTTTTTAACAAGGCCAGCGCGACAGGATGATCGGGTATACGCAAACCAACCGTTTGCTGTCCGCCGGTAACCGCCAGCGAGACTCCAGGTTTTTTGTTCAATATTATCGCCAACGGGCCGGGCCAGAAACGATCCGCCAGCTTTAGCGCGGCATCGGGCACTGTGCTCGCCCAATCGCCAAGACTGTCAATAGTGGCGATATGTACAATCAAAGGATGGTCGGCAGGCCGTCCTTTGGCTTTAAATATCCTCGCTACTGCATCGGGATTACTGGCGTCAGCACCCAGGCCGTAAACCGTCTCGGTGGGGAAAGCGACCAGTCGGCCTTGTCTTAATAAGTCAGCGGCACGGGCAATGGCGTCAGCATCAGCAATAACGGGCTTGATAATATTTTTACTCATGAAGAGGGCACGATTTCAATCAACACTTCATCCGGGTTAGCCGGTTCGCCTTTAATGACATGCACGGCTTTAACGATCCCGGCTATGGGCGCGGTCACTTCCGTTTCCATTTTCATCGCTTCAGTAATCAAAACAGCCTGCCCCGCAGCCACTTGCTGACCGACTTTGACCAACACATCAAGAATATTGCACGGCATACTCACGACCACATCGCCCTCTGCTGAAGGCTTGGCGCGCTTGCTGGAAATGGCGCTCTTAACCGCGCCCTGGGTGCCGCCATCCAGGACTATTTCGTCCAGGGTTTCGACCACAATATCCTCGGGAACACCGTCCACCATGAAATAAAAATGCCGTAAAGTCTGGTTTTTTGGGCCGGCACCGGTGACTTTGACGTGATAAGACTCACCATGCAGCGCCACATTAAACTCGGTAGGCGCTTTTTTAACGGCGTCAGCCGCTCTTGACTCAAGTTCCAAAGGCTCAGGCATCAGCGCGTTATTAGACCGCTGCTCTAAAAACAGCCTGCCCACTTCAGGAAACATTGCATAGCTCAGCACGTCTTCATCATTAAGCGCCAGTGCGCCGATTTCCTGGCGAAGATTATCGAACTCCGGTTTAAGCAAATCGGCAGGGCGGCAGTCGATCACCTCTTCCTTGCCGATGGCGCGGTTTTGCAAATCACTGTCGACAGCTGCCGGAGCCTTGCCGTAGCCGCCTTGCAGATAACGTTTCACCTCATTGGTAATGGTTTCATAGCGTTTACCGGTTAACACATTTAGCACGGCTTGCGTGCCTACAATTTGCGAAGTCGGCGTCACCAGCGGCGGATAGCCAAGATCTTTGCGCACCAGCGGGATTTCTTTATACACTTCACCGATCCGATCCAGCGCATTTCGTTCTTTCAGTTGATTGGCCAGATTGGAAATCATGCCGCCGGGTACTTGAAACACATGTACCTGGGTATCGATACCGGTAAATTCGCTCTCGTAACGATGATATTTTTTCCTGACCTCAGCAAAATAACGGTTGACTGCCTGTAGCTTATCTAAATCCAAACCGGTGTCGTAAACCGTGCCACGCAATGCAGTCACCAAGCTTTCAGTCGGCGGATGACTGGTGCCGCCCGCCCAGGATGATAAAGCGGTATCGACATGCTGACAGCCTGCTTCTATGGCTTTTAACTGGCACATTTCCGCTAGCCCCGACGTTGCATGAGAATGCAAATGCAACGGCAGATCGACCGCATCTTTAAGCGCTTTTACCAGTTCGCCGGCAGCGTATGGAGTCAGTAATCCGGCCATGTCTTTAATGGCAATGGAATCACAACCCAGCTCAGCCAGTCCTTTGCCTAATGCTACAAAACCGGCCACATCATGCACCGGACTGGTGGTGTAACAAATAGTGCCTTGTGCGTGTTTACCGGTGGCTTTGACGGCTTCGATAGCGGTTTTAAGATTGCGGATGTCGTTAAGCGCATCAAAAATCCGAAACACATCCATGCCGTTTTCGGCGGCCTTAACAATAAACGCCCGCACCACATCGTCGGAATAATGGCGGTAGCCGAGCAGATTCTGCCCGCGAACCAGCATTTGTAAGCGGGTAAGCGGCAGGGCCGCTTTCAGTTTTGTTAAGCGTTCCCAGGGATCTTCTTTCAGAAAGCGTAGGCAGGCATCAAAAGTAGCGCCGCCCCAGCACTCCAATGACCAATAGCCAATATCATCGAGCATGGCGCAGCCCGGTAACATGTCTTCGGTACGTAAGCGGGTCGCGATCAGAGACTGATGAGCGTCCCGAAGAATAACGTCGGTAATATGAACTTTTTGCATGTGTTTTTTCCTTGGGTTACAAGCCGGTATGGGCAGCCATCACAGCGGCGATAACGCTGGCCAACTCTTCGGGCCGGAGTTTGTTGGAATAATTGACAAGTTCGGGGTGTTTATCGACAAAGCCGGTATTAAAGGTCGCGGCCCGAAACTCGGGATGTTTGAGAACTTCCAGATAATAAGGAATGGTGGTTTTAATGCCGAACAAGCCCGTATCTTTCAAAGCCCGCTCACCGCGCTTGATGACATCTTCCCAGGTCAAGGCGCTGACTATCACTTTGGCCAGCATGGAATCGTAATACGGCGGGATTTCATAACCGGTATAAATCGCGGTATCGGTACGCACACCGGGGCCGCCGGGCGCATAATAACGGGAAATTCGGCCAAAACTGGGCAAAAAGCCGTTTTGGGGATCTTCGGCATTAATCCGAAACTCGATGGCATAACCACGCCTGACAATTTCGTGTTGTTTAAATCGCAAGGTTAATCCGGCCGCTACTCTTATCTGTTCTTCGACGATATCGACACCGGTCACCGTTTCGGTAATGGTATGTTCGACTTGTACGCGGGTGTTCATTTCCATGAAATAAAAACGATCTTTATCATCAAGCAGAAATTCCACGGTACCGGCATTGGTATAGCCGACCGCTTTGGCGGCAAGCACCGCAAGTCCGCCTATGTATTGGCGTTGCGCCTCATCCAGTTGCGGGGACGGGGCTATTTCGATCAGTTTTTGATTGCGCCGCTGAATCGAACAATCGCGTTCGTAAAGATGGATTGTATTGCCGTGATGGTCAGCCAACACCTGGACCTCAATATGCTTGGGATTAACCACGCATTTTTCCAAAAACACATCGGCGCTGCCGAAAGCTTTGGTCGCCTCGGAAATAACCCGTTGATAATTGCGTTGCAAATCATCGGCATTATCGCAACGGCGTATACCCCGACCACCGCCCCCCGAGGTTGCTTTAAGCATGATCGGATAACCGATTGTTTCAGCCACGGCAAGCGCGTGTTCAACACTATCCAGGTTACCGTCCGAACCGGGGGTTACCGGAATACCTGCGGCAATCATCGCTTTGCGGGCTTCGGTCTTATCGCCCATACGATGAATGACCTCGGCATCAGGGCCGATAAAAATAATACCGCGTTCTTTGCAGACCCTGGCAAATTGGGCGTTTTCAGACAGAAAACCATAGCCCGGATGAATGGCGTCACAGCCGGTAGCCGCAGCCAAATCGACTAACGCATAGACATTAAGATAACCGGCTAAAGGCTCGCTGCCGATGCAATAAGATTCATCGGCTTTTTTAACATGCAGCGCAAAACGGTCTGCATCCGAATAAATGGCGACCGAGCGTATGCCCATTTCGGTACAGGCGCGAATGATGCGTACCGCAATCTCGCCTCGATTGGCAATTAGAATTTTACGTAACATAAGTATTTATTTCTCCCCCAAAGCTTGTCAATTGCAGTTATGAGTTGAATGTAAGGTAACTCGCAAAAAATAAACCACAAATAGAATGGAACGCAGATGGCGCGGATGATTATGATAAACACGGATAATCCATAAAAAATCTGAGTTATTCATAACTATCAGCGTCATCTGCGTTCTCGGCAACTGCTCCTGCGTTGCTCTACCTCCTGCATCCATGCAGTCGTATTTTTGGTTGATTCATCGTGTATTTTATTTATTGCGAACTGCCTAAGCTGGAAAACACCAAATCTTCCAGAAACCTTACAATCTCTGCCTCATCTTTATTTTCACCAAAGTCAGTCAGCGAAGGCAGATTATTCATAAAAAAATTCTGGAAATACGCCATTTCAATAATAGTAGAGGCTAATGATTTCGGGTATTTGTATTGAGGACTACACTCCAAAATCATATTTCCGATAACAGCACAAAGGTCTTTGTAGGGTTTAAACAAGTGATCCTTGTTATCTTCGGATACCCGTTTGGTCAGATAGGCTTTGGAGCCTTCTGTAATAATGATTTGATGAAGGATACTTTCATCGACATAACTGGTTCTAATATCGTCCTCCACTGTGGTAGCTAATAATTTAATGACCATTTTGAGCTTAACCACAGGATCTTTAATATTGTTGGTCTGAAAAGTAACCTGGTATTCAAGCCAGCTCCAATACCAGGCGGTAAGATATATCAGCAACCGGTGCTTGTTTTCAAAATACCGGTAAATACCCGCCTCGGTTGTGCCGATAGCTTCTGCCAGTTTTTTAAACGTGAAGGCTTCAAACCCGTTAAGGTGAATTAACTGAATGCTGTGCAGAATGATTTTTTTGCCCAGTTCGGATTGCTCCGGATCCCTGAGAAATAATTTTTCATTCATTTTAATTTGCAACTGTATTTCCATAGCGCCCTGTTTTTTAGTTGGATATTAATGCATTTGACCTGATTGTTTTAACAAGGGCTGCCGCATTTCATTGCAAAAATGATAACTGAAAGTATTGCAATTTGCAAAGATAGTGTTACTATCATTCATAAAAGTTTTGCTATTTTTCACCTTTATTCTAAAGGCATCCGATTATGAAAGTAAAAAATATGTTTCAAGAACTAAAAAGCGACCTGCCTGCAAGTATTGTGGTGTTTTTTGTAGCGCTTCCTTTATGCCTTGGCATTGCGTTGGCATCCGGTGCGCCCTTGTTCGCCGGTATTATAGCGGGCATAGTCGGCGGTATTGTGGTAGGTATTGCCAGTGGTTCACCTCTGGGGGTTAGCGGTCCTGCCGCTGGATTGGCCGTCATTGTATTATCCGCTATTACCACACTGGGTTCCTGGCCCACCTTTTTATTAGCCGTCGTCCTGGCTGGAATTATCCAGCTTATTATGGGCTTTGCCAAGGCAGGTTTTATTGCCTACTTCTTCCCTTCCTCGGTTATTAAAGGAATGCTTACCGGTATCGGGCTGTTGATTATTTTAAAACAGATACCCCATGCATTAGGCTATGACAAAGATACTGAAGGCGACCTTTCGTACTTCCAAACTGACGGCGAAACCACCTTATCTTCCATTGTCAGCGCTTTTGATTCCTTTACCCCAGGGGCTATATTGATTGCAGTATTATCAATTGCGATCCTTATCTTATGGGACACGGTTTTAACCAAAAAACATAAACTGTTTCAACTGATACAAGGGCCTATTGTGGTGGTTTTTTTGGGTATGGTAATGAACACTCTTTACCAAGATGGGCTATTGAATTTGAGTTTAGCTGCCGATCAAGTGGTTAGAATTCCGGTTCCTGAAAACCTGGCCGGTTTTTTCAGCCAATTTACTTTCCCCGATTTTTCTGCTTTATCAAATCCCGAAGTTTATAAAATAGCTTTTGTAATGGCGATTATTGCAAGTTTGGAAACATTGCTTTGTGTTGAAGCAACCGACAAGCTTGACCCATTCAAACGAGTGACGCCCACTAACAGGGAATTAAAGGCGCAAGGGTTAGGCAATATTGTCTCCGGACTGTGTGGCGGATTACCTGTTACCCAGGTTATTGTCCGCAGTTCGGCAAATATTGCCTTTGGCGGTAAAACAAAACTGTCCTCAATACTTCATGGGGTATTTTTATTAATCAGCGCCGTTACCGTTGCCGGTTTGCTGAATAGAATTCCGCTTGCCAGTTTAGCGGCCATTTTGATTATAGTGGGCTATAAGCTGGCTAAACCCGCTCTCTTTAAACAGATGTACCAATTGGGCGGGGAGCAATTTGTTCCTTTTTCAGCGACTGTTGTCGGCATATTGGCAACCGATTTACTAAGAGGAATTACCATAGGCATCCTTTTCGGTATTTTTTATACCTTACGCCATAGTTACCGCAACGCTTACTCTATGAAAGATGTAATGACTACAGAAGATGGGCATGAAGTTCATCATCTTGTTTTGGCTGAAGAAGTTTCGTTTTTTAATAAGGCAAGCATATTAAACGCATTAAATAACATTCCTCAAAATGCAAAAGTGATTATTGATTGCTCAAAATCCAAATCACTTGCTTATGATGTGGTAGAGATCATAGAAAATTATCAGAGTAATGCCCTTACCAAGAACATAACGGTCGAAAAAATAAATTTTATTGAACCGGCTGTGTCGCAAGCAATTTAGGAAATATAAACAATGAAAACATTAACCAAAGAAATGCAGGCCGCCATTACACCGACGATGGCACTGGACATATTAAAAGAGGGCAATAAACGCTTTGTAAATAACCTTAAAGTAAACCGCAACCTGCTGCAACAGGCCAATGAAACGTCCGACGGGCAACATCCGTTTGCGGTTATTTTAAGCTGCATAGATTCACGCACTTCGGTCGAGTTGATTTTTGACCAAGGCTTGGGCGATGTATTCAGTGTTCGTATTGCGGGCAATATTATTAATGAAGATATTTTAGGCAGTATGGAGTTTGGCTGCAAAGTGGCCGGCTCTAAAATAATAGTGGTTTTAGGTCATACCAAATGCGGCGCAATAAAAGGTGCGTGTGACCATGTGGAAATGGGCAACCTGACGGCCCTGTTAAGCAAGATACAGCCTGCGGTTTATGATGAAAAAACCGTCACAGAAAACCGTAATTCGGACAACAGTGAATTTGTCGAAAAAGTAGCCGCCATCAATGTAAAAAGAACGGTACATGCCATTATCGAACGTAGTCCAATTTTGAAGGAAATGATAGACGCAGGTGAGATAGAAATTATTGGCGGCAATCATGATCTTTTAACGGGTGAAGTCAGTTTTTATGATGATACTTTAATCATTAATAATCCTAAGTAAAACCACTTTCAGGCGGATGCAAATATCTGCCTTATTTTTTATGGCGCAAATATTTACCTGATTAGCAAAGGTCGCCACATCAGCCAGTTACCGAGCAGGACATGAGCGAGAAAACATATCAACCAAACAATGAACCGTCGGCAAATAGCTATCGCAACCAACGGGTCGCCCTGCTCACCCAGCACGGCAAGGAAGGCGTGATCGGGCCGACGCTGGAAAAGCTGCTGGGTTGCTGCGTAGAAAAGGTGGACGGATTCGACACAGACCTTCTCGGCACCTTTACCCGCGACATCGCACGCGAGGGAAGCCAACTGGACGCGGCGCGGAAAAAAGCGCGCATCGGCATGGAGCTGTCAGGGTTTTCCATCGGCATCGCCAGCGAGGGCGCGTTCGGTCCAGACCCTTTGGCCTTCATGCTGCCAGGGAACATGGAGCTCTTGATCTGGATTGACGACCGGCTCGGCATTGAGGTCGTCGCAACCTCGGCCGGCAAGACCAATTTATCTCACTGTCTGGCCGAGAGTTGGGAGGAAGCCGAAGATTTCGCCCGATCGGCCGGATTTCCCGAACATCATTTGGTGGTTCGTCCGGTGGACGAGAATCACCCCGAACTCCGCAAAGGACTGGAAGACTGGGTCAGCTTAAAGGATGCGGTAACCTGGGCATTGGACTTGGCGCCGAATCGGCGCGCTTTCATCGAGACCGACATGCGCGCGTTCGCCAATCCGACCCGTATGAAAAACATCCGGCTGGCTGCCGAGAATCTGGCGCAGCGCCTTACTTCGCTTTGTCCTGCCTGCGGTGCGCCGGGATTTTCCTTGGGCGGACAGGTGCGGGGACTTCCATGCGAGGATTGCGGTAGCCCAACCGGGGAGGCGAAGGCGGATGTTCACCGCTGCGTTCGCTGCGACCATCAACTGCTGGTGGAGCGGGAGCGGGAATACGCCCCCGCTCGATATTGCGATTACTGCAATCCTTAGTTCTACTTTGTCAGATTTCATGAACACAATAATCCAAGATCGTCATTCCGGCAGGGATTGCCGGAATCCAGGCTCCATGGATGGATTTGAGCTTACCTCCATGGCACTGGATACCCGCTTCCCGGCGGGTATGACGAGCTTACGCATAATCTGACAAAGTAGAATTAGGAACATGCATAAATTAATTTAAGCAATTACCACGAAGAACATGAAGGACATGAAGACTTAAATCCTTCATGTTCTTCATGGTTTAAAAATAAAACTTGCTCAAGTTATTCATGCACATTCCTTAACTTTACTGGAGCGCCTCGTGCTTTTGGCTACACATGAAACGCCAAAGGTGTGCGTTCAAATTTATAGTCTTTATAGGAGATTACCCGCATGACTTCATATCAGTTGACCCATCTGAAACAGCTTGAAGCGGAAAGCATCTACATCATCCGCGAGGTGGCTGCGGAGTTCGAGCGGCCGGTGATGCTCTATTCCATCGGCAAGGATTCCGCCGTCATGTTGCAACTGGCGCTGAAGGCGTTCTTTCCCGGCAAGCCCCCGTTTCCGTTGCTGCATGTGGATACCACCTGGAAATTCCGCGAAATGATCGAATTCCGCGACCGGTTAATGCGCGAACTGGGTCTGGAGCTGATCGTTCACATCAACGAGGACGGGGTAAGGAAAGGAGTCAACCCCTTCACCTACGGCAGCAAGAAACACACCGACATCATGAAGACCGAGTCGCTCAAACAGGCGCTCAATAAATATCAGTTCGATGCCGCATTCGGCGGCGCACGCCGCGACGAGGAAAAATCCCGTGCCAAGGAGCGAGTCTATTCGTTTCGCGACCGGAACCACCGCTGGGATCCCAAGAACCAGCGTCCGGAACTGTGGAATCTCTATAACGGCAGGATCGACAAGGGTGAGTCGATTCGGGTATTTCCCTTGTCCAACTGGACCGAACTGGATATTTGGCAATACATCCATTTGGAAAACATTCCTATCCCAACATTATATTTCGCCAAGGAACGTCCCGTCGTCCAGCGCGAAGGCACATGGATCATGGTCGATGACGAGCGCATGCCGCTGGAGTTAGGTGAGCAGCCTCAGATGAAAAGGGTGCGTTTCCGTACCCTGGGTTGTTATCCGTTAACTGGTGCCGTCGAATCCACCGCCGGCACGTTGCCTGAAATCATTCAGGAAATGCTATTGGCAACCACCTCAGAACGGCAAGGTCGGCTCATCGATCACGACCAGACCGGTTCGATGGAAGATAAAAAGAGGGAGGGTTATTTTTGATGAAAAACATCCCTGTTTTTCACTCACCACATCCCTGTGGCTCGCCCTTGCGGGCGGCAGAGCCGTGCAAATCGGCTCTCCTGCCGATTTGTCACCCTGCGGGCGCACATGCGCGTCCAAATCCTCTCCCGGAGGATTTGTAATGGCTGAACGAATTCCCTATGGCCTGTTCGTGACAGGCACCGACACCAGCGTCGGCAAAACCCAGATCGCCGCCGCTTTGGCCCATCTACTCGCAGAGCGGAATCTGGTCGTGCGCCCCCGCAAACCGGTCGAATCCGGCTGTCGCCGGGAAGGCGGCTGTCTGGTGCCAGAGGATGCCAGAACGCTGCAAGCCGCAGCGCGAACGGATGAGTCCTTGGAACTCGTCTGTCCTTATCCCATGGAACCGGCACTGTCGCCGGAACGGGCGGCAGCCTTGTCCGGTAAAACCTTGACTTTGGATGATGTGCAGGCGGCTTGTCTCAAAGGAGTGGCCGATACCGATTTTCTGTTGGTGGAAGGCGCAGGGGGATTCTACTCGCCGTTGGCATCGGGTGCGCTCAACGTTGATCTGGCCGTGGCGCTGTCCCTGCCGGTACTGTTGGTGGCGGCGGACCGGCTGGGCGCCATCGGCCACACCCTGATGGCCGTGGAGGCGATCAGACGGCGCGGCTTGACTCTAGCGGGGGTGGTGTTGAATCGGCTTGGCCCCCACGGCGATCCACTTATGGACAACACAGTAGACCTGTCCCGCTGGTTGGGACACCCGGTGATTGCGACCGACCGGTTCGATGCGGGCACCGCTGGTCCCGGCTGGATGACGCTTTGTCCGGCGCTGGCGGCCCTGGCTGAGCGGTTGGTTAGCGGTTTGTCCGTTCAGTCAGGGCTTGGTGTCAAGTGAGATTCCATGAGTTTGAAAAACCTTAAATCCTGGTAACTACTCAGCAGTTAGAAAAATGGAACGCATATAGTGGACCCCATTGTCCAGACAAATAATGCCTTAATTTAAGAGAGCCCTGTTCATACTCCAGCTGAATGGCGCTGTATAGTGGACCCCATTGTCCAGACAAATAATGCCTTAATTTAAGATAGAGCCCTGTTCACACTCCAGCTGAATGGCGCTGTCCCAATTTTTTTATACGGGAACTGATATTTCTGCCGCTCCGTATT